>JAZSCI010000320.1:0-4394 GCA_045602865.1 Acutalibacteraceae bacterium | reverse complement strand
CAGGTAATCTGTGCGGCGGACTCGGAGAGCTTCTTTTCGATACAATCGATGTACCCGAGGACGGTGAATACACCCTTACAATAGTTTTCCGCAAGGGCGGAGAAAAAAGGAAATTCCTTGTGTGTCAAGTAAACAACAAGGATGAATATGACTGTTACTTCCCTGAATCAAAGGACTTTACACCTGACGGCAGACTGCAGGTAAGCATAAAACTCCACAAGGGTATTAACACAATAAAATTCTTTAACCCCATCGCTTCCCGTGCAGACTCTGCACAAAGGCAGTATATCAATATGGGTAAGGAGCTTAAACGTGCTACAAGGGAATACGCACAAAAAAATAACGTTCCCGAAAAGCCCATCTGTTTCTCTATATGTGAATGGGGAGTTAATCGCCCTTGGAAATGGGGTATGAAGGCAGGAAACCTCTGGAGAGTAACTCCCGACATAAGACCTACCTGGAAATCAGTGCTTCTTATTTACGAATTTGCAGTAAGACTTTACAAGCATTCAGGTATAGGTGGTTGGAATGATCCCGATATGCTTGAGGTCGGTGTAGGCTCCCTTACCACCGAGGAGAATAAAACACATTTCTCACTCTGGTGTATGATGGCAGCGCCCCTCATTCTCGGTAATGACATCAGAAGCTTCATTAACGAGGACGGCTCGGTAAAAAAGGATGACAAGGTACTTGAAATCCTCACAAACAAAGAGCTTATTGCTATCGACCAGGACAAGAGAGGTATGCAGGCAAAAAGAATTTTCACAGATGGTGTTACGGATATTCTTGTTAAACCTCTTGAAAATCGTGAGGTTGCCGTATGCTTTTTCAACAAATCAGGCACCAACAAGAAAATCACATTTCCTTTCCAGAAAATCCACAACGATCCTTACAGTGATCTGCCCATTAAGGAGAAATATCAGGTAACAGAGCTGTGGGATAAAACAACATTCACCCTTGACAAGGAGATTGTCGACATCGTACCTTCTCACGGTGTCAAGGTTTACAGAGTAAAAGCACTTTGATTTTATAACCTTATTTCAAAAGGAGGATTATTATGAACAGAAGCGAACTTAAAAACCGTGCAAAGGAAACCATTAAGCAGAAGCGCTGGCTTTGTGTGCTGGTTGCATTCATAGTTAGTGTGGTATCTAACCCTGCAGGCTTTCTGCCTACCGGTCCTAATATAACCTTTGAAAACGGAACACTGACTATGGGTGAATCGGCATCCGTTGATTTCTCACAATTAGCCGATCAATTCGGATTTGGCAGTGCACTGATTATTTTTCTGACTGTATGCGCAGCACTTCTTGTAGGTGCATTTGCCGTATCAGTTATCAAATGTGGCGGCATTCGTTTCTTCCTCAAGCATAGAAAAAAGTATCCCGTTGAGGTTGATGAGGTTATCGAGAATTTCAAGGACAAAACCTTTATAAATATGGGATTCGTTTCTCTCAAAACAGAAATTACCATTATGTTATGGTCTTTCCTTTTTATTATTCCGGGAATATACGCCACCTACACCTATGCGGCTATCCCCTACATTCTTGCGGTTCGCCCTGATGTGAGCTTTGCAGATGCAAAAAACATCAGCAAAAAGGTTATGGATGGTCACAGAATGGATTTATTCGTTCTTGAGTTGTCATTTATCGGATGGGATCTGCTCTCAAGTCTTACCGCAAACATTGTGGGTATCGTTTATGTGTACCCCTACAAGCTTGCTACACTTACAGAGTTTTTCTCCGAAATTCGTGAGGAAGCAATTTTAGCCGGAGAAATCACTCCCTTCGATTTCCCTGACTATGCGCCTTACTCAAACCAGCCTATTCAGACAACTCCCGAAAACGCCAATTATTACTACACAGAGCCTGAGCAGAGCTATACAAGCTACACCTCTCAGGAAGCCGAGACTTTGCATTACAATGAACCTGCAAGTCCCTCTGCAACTGATATTTCCGAGTCCGGGGAATTTAATGATATCCCTGCAAACTCCGAAGAAACCAATACCACCGGCGATGAAGATAATAACAATCCTTTCTGATTAAACACTAAAAAGTTCAAATGAAATCCGACAGAAATCAGTTGATGATTTTCTGTCGGATTTTTTACAATTCAGCCGATTTTTTTCTGAAAAAATATTGTATTCAGAAAAAAATTTTGATAATATACTTATTACTTTTTAAAAAGGATGTGAAAAAAATGTGGTTTTGGTTTTCAATAATCGCGCTAATCTGCTGGAGTGGCTCTGACCTCTTCTCTAAAATCGGTTGCGCTGATAGCTCTGACCGCTATAGCCATTACAAAATGGTAACGGCTGTAGGTGTGGTAATGGGTATTCACGCTGCCTATGAAATTTTTGTATCCGGTGTACCTATAGATGTGGGCTCATTATTGAAGTATCTGCCCGTTTCTGCACTGTACATACTCTCTATGGCAATCGGATATATAGGCTTAAGATATATCGAATTATCCGTTTCCTCTCCTATCTGTAATTCCTCAGGTGCTTTAGTTGCTATTCTGTGCATACTCACAGGTGACAAGCTTGCTATTCCTCAGTATGTTGCCGTTGCTCTTGTTTGTATCGGCGTTATCGGTCTCGGCTTTGTAGAAGCAAGAGAGGATGATGAACTGAGAATAGAAAGACAAAAGAAGGCAAATTACAAATACTCCAAGAGTGCTTTAGCAATTATTCTTCCGCTTATTTATTGTCTTCTTGATGCTCTCGGAACATTCGCAGACAGCATTGTTCTTGAAACACTCAATGAAGATGTAGCAAATGTAGCCTATGAGCTTACATTCCTCATTTGCGGTATCGCCTGCTTCATCTATGTTAAATTCATTAAAAAGCAGAAATTCTTACCCAAAAAGGAAGCTCCCAAATACACCGGTGCTATCTTTGAGACCGCAGGTCAGTTTGCTTACATTTATGCAATCGGTGATGAAGACCATGTTGCTATGGCGGCTCCTATCATTTCAGCATACTGTGTAGCTTCCGTAATATGGGGCAGAATCTTCCTTAAGGAAAAGCTTTCCAAAAAGCACTATCTTATGATAGCCACTGCAGTTGCAGGTATCATCATCCTCGGATTATACGATGCCTGATAACAATTAAAATTCCGTAACAAAAAAGTATCCGTACTCCCGACAAAATAGGGAATACGGATATTTTTGTTGTGTAATTAATTATTTCATTTTTGCAAGGTCACGATAATTAATAAGCTTAATACCACATGCATTAATATGCTGAAGTGTCTGAGGATCAGAGAAAAGCTTGTGCTCCCATACTCTGCGGTGCCATACGCCTGTTATAGCTTTGAGGTCATCACATTCAAGAGCAGGGTGGATATATGTTTCTGTTACACCTGCAGGGAATGATCTGTAAAGCTCATAGATATACTCTTTGAAATTCTCGTAGCTATCATTCTGAGGACCATTCCACTCGCCTGGAATAAGGTAATCAGGCATAGCAACATTTTTGCTCTTTGCATAGGCAATAACCTTATCAAAGATAGATGCAATAAGTGCCTGATCAATCTTGACATCAAGTGTTTCGTTCTCAAACATTTCAGGAACAAAGGTGCCGGGGAAACGGAAGGGAAGACCGTACTCACCTGCTATATCAAGGGTAAGGTTAAGAAGCTCGAATCTTCCTGTTTCAATTCCGTAAAGAGAGCCCATATGATTATCAATGTGAGAGGGTTCTACACCAAAGGAACGGAATCTTTCAATCTGTGCTCTGATTTCATTTTCAACCTCTTTTATATCGGCATTAACCTCAAAATCGTGAGATTCGTGATACATAAAGTCCTCTTTATCTCTGAGAGAATCTGTATTGCTATGCGCAATAGGCGACCATCTGTATCTGCCCCATTCGCTTGTAAATGTAAGGTGTACACCTACTGCATGCTCAGGGTGTGCTGCCGCCCACTCACCTGCTTCCTTTGCCCAACCGCAAGGAGTCATTATTGTTGAGGAGGTAATACCGCCTTTTTCAAAAAGATCAAAAATTGCCATATTCGAGGAATGATTCATTCCAAAATCATCGGCATTTATAATCAAATATTTATCCATAAATTTCACCTGCTTTTATTTATTAGCTTCATCAAATAAATCTGACATTCCTTGAATACCGTTATTTTCCTTGTCACCGGCTTTATCAGAGCCTTCTGCCTTAAGTTTTTTGTTTTTCTTCTTTTTAAGAATAACAAGCACAAGAACCACTGTAAGCGCTATCACCCATACTATTGCAATTATAAGTACAATAATTCCTGCGGTATTTTTATCATTTTCTCCGCTATCGGGGGTAGGTGTAGAAGCTGCCATTGTTGTAGGAGCACCATTTGATGCAGGCTGAGATGCCTGAACACCGTAAGTCGGTTCGTAGCCATGTCGTT
>JAZSCI010000319.1:0-1595 GCA_045602865.1 Acutalibacteraceae bacterium | reverse complement strand
AGTGACTGTGCAGTTATTGTAATAGGTCGCTCCGCAGGTGAGGACAGAGAAAACAAGCTTGAAGAAGGTAGCTACTATCTCACAACGGATGAAAAATCTCTTAACGAGAGAGTTAATGCAACATTCAAAAAGACAGTTGTTGTTCTGAATATCGGCAGCATTATCGATATGAGCTGGGAAAAAGAGCTTCTCAAAAACGACAGTGCAATTCTCATCCCTTGGCAAGGCGGTATGGAAAGCGGTAATGCCCTTGCAGATGTGCTCTTGGGTAAACAAGAGCCCTCAGGCAAGCTTACCGACACCATAGCTGAAAATTATTGGGATTACCCTTGCTCAGAAGATTTTGGCGAAAAGGAATACAACAACTATACAGAAGATATTTTTGTTGGCTACAGATATTTTGAAACCTTTGCAAAGGACAAGGTGCTTTATCCTTTCGGTTTTGGTCTTGGTTATTCAGAATACAAACGAGATTTCATAAGCGGTTCGGTTAACGGCAACACAGTAACCCTTAAAGCATCAACCGAAAATATCGGTAACTATCGCGGAAAAGATGTTTTACAGATTTATGCCCAAGCACCTCAAGGCACTTTAGGTAAACCCTCCAGGGTTCTTTGCGATTTCAGAAAAACAAAAGCACTTTCAAAGGGCGAAAAAGAAGAATTCGAATTCAACATTCCTTTCTATGCTTTTGCTTCTTACGATGATAGCGGTGTAAGCGGTCACAAATTCTGCTACATTCTTGAAAAAGGTACATATAATTTCTATCTTGGCGGAGATGTGCGTTCTGCAGAAAAAGTATTCTCATTTGAAATCCCCGAAACAATTGTTTTAGAAACTCTCAAAGAGGTCTGTGCACCTAAAGAGAGTTTTGAAAGGCTTGTTGCAAAAGAAAATAACGGAAACATTATCTGCAAAGAAGAAAATGTTTCTGTTTCCTCCGATAATTTAAGAGAAACCATCCTCAAAAATCTTCCCAAAGATTGTGGTAAAACAGGTGATAAAGGCTTAAAGCTTCAGGATGTAAAGGATGGCAAATGCACACTTGATGAATTTGTTGCACAGCTTTCATTGGATGAGCTTGAAGCAATTTCTCGTGGCGACTACACAATGAATAGCTCCCTTGGTAACGAGGGTAATGCAGGTGTTCTCGGTGGCGTAACAAAATCCTTGCGTGATAAGGGCGTTGCTCCCCTTACCACAACCGATGGACCATCAGGTATCCGTATTAAAGCTTGTTGCTCACTTCTTCCTATCGGTGCATCTGTTTCTGCAATGTGGAACACGGATTTAGCTTATGAAATGTATAAAAAAGTGGGCGGAGAAATGAAAGCAAAAGGCTCTGATATTCTTCTTGCCCCGGGGATGAATATCCACAGAAGCCCTCTTTGCGGAAGAAACTTTGAATATTTTTCCGAAGACCCCTTTGTAACAGGCAAAACTGCTGCCGCAGTTGTTAAGGGTGTGCAAAGTGAGAATGTTTCCGCTTGTCCTAAGCACTTCGCCTGTAACTCTCAGGAAACCAACCGTAATCACACAGATTCGAGGCTTTCCGAAAGAGCATTGAGAGAAATTTATCTTAAAGGCTTTGAAAT
>JAZSCI010000318.1:0-7739 GCA_045602865.1 Acutalibacteraceae bacterium | reverse complement strand
AGCGTGAGCCTATTGTTTTACACGATGTTCTTACACGAACAAGATTTGTTCCCGAGGATGGAGGCAAGGAGATATGGTTCCTTAATTTTGCGGCACACCCCAATACTCTCGGTGGCTCAAATCGTACATGTAGCGCAGACTATCCTTATTGGCTCAGAAAGACAGTAAAGGATAACAGAGCAGTCCACGTGCTTTTCGGCTGCGGTGCTATCGGTGCGGTTGATCCCGGTATGTATTCCGAAGATAATGTAGAGAGAACACGACTCCAGGGTGAGGCTCTCGGCAGAGCAGCTTTGGCTATAGATAATGACAAGGAAATGCCTGTTGAGATTACTGTTTTACAGCATAAATACTATGCTCCTGTAGATAACGGACTTCTTGCGCTTATGGCTACTATAAATGCTGTTTCATCACAGAGATATGCTTACGATAAGGGCGACCTCGGTCTCGCACTTCTTACAGAAATGGTATACATAAAGCTCGGCACTCAGCAGATTCTTATGCTTCCCGGCGAGCCATTCCCTGAGGTTGTATACGGCGGTTGTGCAGATGCAGAGCATTCTGCTACCGGAAAGGGAACAGAGATAAATCCCGAGCCCATTATTGACATAGTAGGGGATAAGGATTTACTTGTATATGCCGTATCAAACGATATGACCGGATATTGTGTTCCGCCCAATGATTATACTCTTCACAAAACTCAGCCATATATTGAGCAGGGCAGAGATGTATTTGACAGAAGGCACTACCACGAAACCAACTCTCTTGGCTATCTTACCAATGAAACTATTGCGGAGAATGTTGCTGAGATGATGAGTATTGTTAATAATAAATAAGCAGAAAGGAAAAGGGAGAAAAAACATCTCCCTTTTTGGTGCATATAATGGAAAAAGAAAAACAGATCGAAATTATTGATAAAGCTATAAAAGGTGTTCTCAAGGGCTTTTCGAAATTCCTTAAGGATGATTCGGGCTACGTTAGTCCCGAGGCGTATGTGAGCAGAAATTTTTATGAGGGTACTGGAAAATTTCTTAAAAATCCTTCCAAAAACGGCAAGTGGAAGCTTGGCTACAGTAATGTTGACCTTACACCTGCAGACTACAAAAAACGTGATTATTTTATGGGAGGATACATTACCCCGGACAATAAGTTCAAAAACCTTATTGAAGAGGTTGTTGATGATATGCAGGGGCGTATAATTGCCCTTGATGATGGCTCAGGCAGAGGAATAAGTGTTTTTTGTACAATTGATTGCATAGGTACAACAAATGCGGATATCCGCGAAATCAGAAGGAAGTTCAAGGAGAAATTTTATAAGCTTTATCCGGACGGAAAAATCGCTTCTATAAATGTTTGCTCCACACATACCCATAGCTGTGTTGACACAGAGGGCTTGTGGACGGAATTTCCGGGCAAGATGCTTCGTAATATAGTAAGAAACAAGACCGGAAAGGGCGTTCTTGAGCGTGGAGCTGATGAGCAGTATATGCGCTTCCTTACAGATGCAGTAAGCGATGGCTTTATGGAAGCGGTGCAGGATATGTGTCCCGGTGAAATGTACCTTGCACAGAAGGATATTACCGAGGATTATTTTGTGAATAAGAACAGACCTTCTGCTCCGAGTATTGTAACAGATATTACAAGACTTACTTTTATTCCTGATAATATTGAGCTTCCCCCTACAATGATTGTGAATCTTCCTGCACATCCTGATGTGGCAGGCTTTCCTGTTAAGGATGAACCCGGCTCAGGCAGAAGACTTTGTGGCGACTATGTTCACTATATGGGCGAAATACTCAACGAGTACGGCTATAATTTTATGTTCTTTAACGGAGCAATCTGTGCTATCTATATGGCAAGAGAGGTTTCAAACGATGGCTTGAGATTCAATCATCGTTATGAGGAGTCTGCGCGCTTTGGCAGAGAAATCGGTAAAATTGCTCTTTCTCTTACGAAAACTCTTGATGAAATCAAAGAGGACAAGCTTCTCTATGATGAGGATGAAATATGCAGAGATATGAAATCTGCCAAGGAAAACGGAGGGGAATATACCCTTTGGTGTGAGAATTGGGAGCCCGTAGAGGAAATAAAAGTTAAGCCTCTTTTGAATATTCGGCTAAAAGAGGTAAAAATACCAATTAGAAACAATCTTATGGCGGCGGCAGGAAAGCTTCGCCTTGCAAATTTTCAGGTGCTTAAGGAGAAGGACGGCACATATTCTGTCTTTACAGAAATCGGCTATATGGAGATGGGTAAGGAGCTTAAGGTTGCTATGGTGCCCGGTGAATTCTGTTGCGATTTGCTTACGGGCGGCGCTTCTCTTTATGCAGACGGAGCAGTTCTTCATAAGGATTTCGGATACCCGAGTGTCCGTGAAATCTTTGGTAAGGATACAATTGCCTTTGGTCTCAGTAATGATGCTATCGGATACATTGTTCCTGATAATGATTATACAATGGGCGATCCTATGAACCATTACCATGAGCTTGTGTCATTGGGAGACAGAACTGGCTCTTGTGTAATAAAGGGCTTTATGGAAATGTCAGAGGAATTAAAAAAATAAAGGATGATAATATGAAATATTATCTCGGTGTAGATGGTGGCGGTACGGTAACTACCGCTGCCGTATGTAACGAAGCCGGTGAGCTTCTGTGTAGAGCAGAGGGTGGTACAATTAATTTTTATTCGGCAGGCTTTTTCGTTTCCCGTGAAAATCTGCGGAAGCTTATTGATGAAATTTACGGAAAAATCGGAGAGCTTCAGTTTGAAGCCGCAGTAATCGGTTGCTCGGCTCTCGATTGCAGAGCCGATAGTAATACCGTAGATGCCCTTTGCAAGGATGTTATTAACAGTAAGACTATCTGTATGGATAGTGACCTTTATATCATTCTTGAAGGCTACAAGCCTGAACTGAAAAAATGTATTGCTATCTGCGGTACCGGTTCAATGGTAGTCGGAGAGGATGGAAACGGAAGAACTGTTACAAAAGGCGGTTGGGGACATATTCTCGGGGATGAAGGCTCAGGCTATGCTATTGGACTTGAAGCCCTGCGAAAATGCTGTATTATGTACGATTCGGGCATTACAAGTCCCTTGATAGAAAAAGCCTGTGAGCATTTCGGGATAGATGATTTCAGATGTGTGATTGATAAAATTTATTCAGAAAGCACAAATAAGGACTATATAGCAGGTTTTTGCAAAAGCGTCTGCGCACTTTTGGAAACAGATTCTGTTTCAAGGGATATCCTTCTTAACGAAGCTCATAGCTTTGCTGTTACCGTTCTTAATGCCCTGAAGGATATAGGAGCTGTGCAGCTTCTTGTACTTCATGGCGGTCTTTTTGAAAATAACGAGTTTTTTACAGAGGTGTTTACGGGAGATATCCGCGAGGTTTTCCCTGCACTTGAAATCGAGCATCTGGAGCGCACACCCGAGGAATGTGCTTTGGATATAGCGAGGAAATTTCGATGAAAAAATATCTTGAGTATATAAAAATCAACCAACAGATAATTGAAGAAATACTGGTTGATGAAGGGGAAAATATAGAAAAGGTAGCCGAGCTTTTTTGCCGTGCGCTTATGAATGACCGAAGGATTTTTCTTTTCGGTACAGGTCACTCCCATATGCTTTCCGAAGAGCTTTTTTACAGAGCAGGCGGACTTGTAAAAATTCAGCCAATATTATCACCACCCCTTATGCTTCACGTTTCAGCTTCCGAAAGTACAATAGCAGAGCGTGGCGAGGGTGTTGCCCAAAAGCTTTTTGATGACTACAATATCAGGGAAAATGATGTTGTTGTCATAATCTCCAATTCAGGCAGAAACGGTGCAGTTGTAGATATGGCTCTTCTTTGTAAGGAGAGAGGAGTCAAAACCGTAGCACTTACCAATATCAGGCATACCCTTGCAGGGGCATCCCGACACGGAAGCGGTAAGAGGCTTTGTGAGATTGCGGATGTTGTTCTGGATAATCACGGTTGTGTGGGGGATGCTTGTGTTGAGGTGGATGGAGTTGAGGGCAAAATCTGTCCCACATCCACAGTAAGCGGTGCGCTTATTCTTAATGCAATTGTTGCTGAGACAGTTGATATGTGTGCAAAAAAAGGCTTTGTGCCCGAGCATTTTGCCAGCTCAAATGTAGATGGCGGAGATGCTATAAACAATAAATTGGTAGAGAAATACAAAGAGGAGATTAAGCATTTATGATTTATCCTGTTCCGCAGAAAAATAATCTCAATGGTGAGAAAATTACTGTTAAATCCTTGTGGGTTTCAGGTGATTTTGTGGATGCTGCCATTGAAGTCTTAGGTGCATACGGCATTGAAGCAAATGGCGGCTTTGCCGTTAAAATTAAGGTAACCGACAGTAAAAGAACTACATATATTGATGAATTATCCCGACTTACGGATGAAAAGTATTTTATTACGGCTGATGAAAATGGTGCGGTTATTGAAGCATCATCAAAGAAGGGTGTTTTCAGAGCCGTTCATACTCTTTGTAAGCTTATTGAAAAGGATGAGCTTAAAGCAGGTACCCTTGAGGACTATCCTCTTTTTGTGACAAGAGGATATATAGAAGGCTTCTATGGTAAAACCTGGAGTGATGAAAAGCGCCTTTCTGTTATGAAATTAATGGCAAAGTATGGTATGAATACCTTTTACTATGCCCCCAAGGATGATGTGTATCATCGCGAAAAATGGCGTGAGCTTTATCCCGAGGCGGAGCTTGAAAAGCTCAGAAAGCTTTTCGAGGAGGCTTCCGGAAATTATCTTGATTTTGCATGGAATATAGGTCCGGGACTTACATACAGATACACATCCGAGGATGATTTCGATGCCCTCATAAATAAAATAAAGAGCATTTATAATATTGGCGTGAGAACCTTCGGACTTCTTCTTGATGACATTCCACGGGATTTTCAATACCGGGAGGACAGGGAGAAATTTGACAGTATTGTCGATGCACATATAGAGCTTATCAATAAAACCTACAAGACTCTTAAAGAGATTGACAGCTCCATTCAGCTTACGGTGTGTCCAACCCAGTACAGCGGTGATGAAAAGGGCTACTATATTTCAAAATTCGGTCAGGGAATCCCTGCAGATGTTAAAATGTTCTGGACAGGTGCGGAAATCTGTTCAAGAGTCCTGACCGTAAGAGAATCAGATGAGCTTTTCCGCTCCGCTAATCATAAGCCGCTTTTCTGGGATAATTTCCCTGTTAATGATTGTGAAATGTTCCAGGAAATGCACCTGGGCGCAATAATCGGCAGAGACAAGGAGCTTTATAAGGCTTGCGAAGGTCTTATTTCAAATGTTATGGAATATGCAGAGTGCTCCAAGATTCCCCTTATGACAATTGCAGATTATCTCTGGAATCCTTATGAGTACAATCCCGATAATTCACTTTTGAATGCCCACAGAGAGATGCTTGGTGAAAGGGCAGATTTGTTCGGCTATTTTGCTGACCACTTAGGCGTTTCCTGCCTTTCAAAGTATAGCTCCGCTCTTATGAGTGATACACTCTCTCATATCAGCTTCCTTAAATCGAACGGTGATATGAAGGCAGCTCTCGGCGAGTTTAAGGAATATAACTCCAATATGAGAAAATGTCTTCAGATGCTTGAGGATACAAGTGTCGAGCTTTTCAGGGAACTGAAAAAATGGGTGAAGAAATTTTCGATGTGCTGCGATTTGTTGGATGCAATATATAATGCCTGGGAAACTCCAACAGAAGATAATTTTGCGATTCTTAAGGATTTAACCGAAAAATACAATTCAGACGGCACAATTCTTACGGGCTTCTGTCTGCGTGAAATGGCAGAGAAAACCCTGAAGCTTTATTGAAACGAAGTGTGAATAGCAGAGCTTATTCTGTTATTCAAAATATCTTTGTTTAAAATCAAAAGGAGTACTTATGAAACAGATATTAAAAAAAGGCTTATCTCTGCTCTTAGCTATAGCAATCATTTTCAGCTCTGCCGTTGTAGGCTTGGGTGAACTTGATTTCAGCGGACTTTTTGCGGTTAAGGCAAATGCGGCAAGCAGTGGTACTTGTGGTAAAAATCTCTCGTGGACACTTGATGATGAGGGTGCTCTTACTATAAGTGGTATGGGTGAGATGAGTAATTACAGCCCCTTTTTTGATAAGGCGCCCTGGTATCAACAGGGTTCAGATATAAAAAAGGTTATTATTACCAGTGGTGTAACAAGTATAGATACTGAAGCCCTATATGGTTGCAACAACATTACGATGTTCGTTGTTGACTCTGCAAATCAGGATTACGCATCTGAAAACGGCGTTTTATTCAATAAGGAAAAAACTGATATTTTACAATATCCTACGGGATGCACAGCAGAAGAATACAAAATCCCTGACGGAGTGAAAACTATACAGGACTATGCTTTTGAGAATTGTAAAGCTCTCGTTTCTGTTACAATCCCTGATAGTGTAACAAGTATCGGTAACCGTGCTTTCCATAACTGCACAAGCCTTACCTCAATTATAATTCCTGATAGTGTAACAAGTATCGGTTATGAGGCATTCAATAATTGCAAAGGTCTTTCCTGCGCAACAATAGGTAACGGTGTAACCGAGATAGGGGCTTATGCTTTCACTTATTGCGAAAAACTTACCTCAATTATAATTCCCGATAGTGTAACAAGCATGGAAGAATGGGCTTTTGCAGAGTGTATAAGTCTTACATCAATCACAATTGGTGATGGTTTAACAAATGTAGGCTATGATATTTTCAGAAACACGGCATACCTTAATGAAGAAAGCAATTGGGATAATGATGTTCTGTATATCGGCAAGCACTGTATAAAAGCGAAAAAATCTTTATCCGGAGCTTATGAAATAAAAAGCGGAACAAAAACAATTGCAGGCAAGGCTTTTGATGGTTGCGAAAGTCTTATGGCAATCACAATTCCGGATAGTATAATAAGTCTTGGGATGTGGGCTTTTTATGATTGTAAAAGCCTTACCTCGATTACCCTTCCTGATAGTTTAACAAATGTAGGGTATCAGGCATTCTATAATTGCACAAGCCTTATATCCATCACCGTTCCTGACAGTGTAGCAAGTGTAGGTGATGATGCTTTCTATAATACTGCATATTATAACAATAGTAATAATTGGGATAACGGAGTTTTATATATCGGAAATCACCTGATAAAAGCAGAAGAATCCTTCTCAGGTTCGTACGAAATAAAGCCGGGAACAAAAACAATTGCAGGTTATGCTTTCTATAATTGCTTAGACCTTACCTCGGTTACAATTCCTGACAGTGTAACAAGTATAGGCTATTCTGCTTTTGATTATTGCACAAGCCTTGCCTCGGTTTATATAACAGATATAGCTGCATGGTGTAATATTAATTTCTTAGGATACTACGCTAACCCATTGAGCTATACAGGCGGTGGCCTGTATCTTAATAATGAACTTGTAACAGGCTTGGTTATTCCTGACAGTATAACAAGTATAGGTGAGTATGCTTTTCGTGGTTGCACAAGCCTTACCTCAGTTGCAATTCCTGACAGTGTAACAAGTATAGGGGATTATGCTTTCTCTGGTTGCACAAGCCTTACATCAATCGCCATACCTGACAGTGTAAAAAGTATATGTCGCGGCGCTTTCTATGGTTGCACAAGCCTTACATCAATCACAATCCCCGACAGTGTAACAAGTATAGGAGAGGAGGCTTTCTATGGTTGCAAAAGCCTTATCTCCATCACCATT
>JAZSCI010000317.1:0-12432 GCA_045602865.1 Acutalibacteraceae bacterium | reverse complement strand
AACGGCTACAATTGTAGCCGTTTTCATTTTTCTTCAACAGAAGCTTTTTTACTCCTCTTGTGTGCCGTCTTCTGTTTCGTTTCCGCCTGATGCTATACGGATTATTATTTTTGTGTCCTTGCTGATTTCGGCTCCTGCCTCTACGGACTGTGCAAAAACAAGCCCATCCTCGTATACGGGGTTTATACCTGTCTCAAAATCAACATTTCTGAAGCCTGCAATACTGAGGGCATTTACTGCTGCCTCCCGTAGCATACCGTTTAATTGTGGCATAATTGCCTCTTGGGATTGGGGATCCTCGGGAACGGGAGTCTCCTCTGCCAATTTTATCCTGATTATCACATCTTCTCCTGAGGAAAATTCTGTACCTGCCTTCACATCCTGATAGAAAACTGTACCCGCCTTTACATCTGCCGCATTTTCCGTGCCTGAAATTCTGTAATTCTCTTTTCCGAGACCTGCTTTTTCCAACATCTCTTCAACCTGAGAAACAGTCTTGCCCTTAAGATTGGGAATTTGCCGAGCCTCTGTCTGAATATCCGTTCCTTCCTGTTGAGTGCCGCCATCCACATTAGCCTTTATTGCGAAAAATCCCACAACAAGAACTGCCGCCGCAGCCATAACAGATAAAATTCTCATAACAGTTATTCTTACATCCTTTTGGGGCGCTGTAAACAATTCACCGTAAAGCTCATCAAGAGTCTGTTGTCTTGTTGAAGCATCCCTTCTGAGACCTCGCATAATTGCCAGCTTCTGCTCATCATCAAGTCCTCTGCACTTTTCCAATTCATAGGATAGGCTATATCCCTCTTCCTCATTAATGTGTGCAGGGTTTATTCCGGTAACTGCATAAAATATTGTGGCAGAAACAGAGTATACCTCCGAAGCCTCACTTAGCTCCTCCGTAAAATATTCATCGGGGAAAAAGCCGTTATCCTCTTGCTCGTGTGTATATAGCTCTCTTAGCTTTCTTTGAAAATCCGCCTTTGCAAAATCAATAATAGCTATTCTTCCCGATTCTGTAATCAGGATGTTTTCGGGACATATTCCGCAGAAGGCTATACCGTTTCTGCGAAGGTCTCTTACAGTCATAGGAAGAGTGCTGAAAAGCACCTTCACCTCATCAAAGGGAATCGGACCGCTGTTCTCCACCCTTTCCCTCAGGGACTGTCCTTCGGGGCACTGTGTAACATAGTACACTCCCGAATTTTCAATAAAGGCTCTTTTGATGGGTAATACACCCGCAACCGCCGATAGCTTTTCATTTACCTTGGTTTGCTTTGCAAACAGATCAAAGCCCTTGCGGTTTTCCTCTGCCTTCTCATAATCGAACAGAGAAATCCGCCTTTCCTCACCTATTCTTCGAAGAATTTCAACGGGGAAATACTCTGTAATCCGTACCTTTTCATTGTCCGTATGATCCCAACCAACATAGGAGTTGGTAACGGGAGTGCTTTCTCTCTCCTGTCCTACACCAACCGTAAACCTGCCGTCAAGGTGTGTTCCCGGCAAGAGAAAGCGATTATCCACTCTTGTTTCTGAGGAATATCCGCAATGGGAACATTTTTCCCCTTGGGATTCCCTCATACAATTGAAGCATATATTCATAAATTTACTCCTACTACTATTCCTTCCGCCAACCGATTTAATTTTCAGGTGCTGCTATAGTAACCTTTTCCTCATACACCCAGACTACAATATCAACACTTGTGCCGGGCTTATATTCCTTTCCTGCTGAAAGAGATGCTTCGGCGATTAATCCGTCCTTGCTTGCATCGGGAGTGGTTCTTGTGGAAACACCTGACACAATAAAGTCACTACCCAAAAACGCCCTTATGCCATCATAGGGTGTACCTATAATATATGGGAATTCAGCCATTCTCGGTTGTGTTTCCTTGGGTGCCTCCGTAGGCTTTTGGGTTGGCTTCTGTGTTTCCTTCTCAGGTTCAGGCTTATTGGTTGGCTTACTTGCAGGCTTATCAGGCTTCGGCGCCTTTGTTGTGCTTGGCTTTTGGGGACTTACCTGAGCATCAGCCTGTTCGTTTCTTCGGGTGGTGTCGGGGATGTTATCCTCTCTCTGCTCATCACTCCGTGTAGTTTCCTCGGTGGTTTCCTCCGTAGTTTCCTCTACAGGTCGTGCCAGATAAACAACAAGCTTTTTATCCTTTCTGACCTCTTTGGAGGGATCTATGGACTGATCACATACAGAGCCCTCATCAAAGGCATCGGTTTCCTTGTACTCGAAAGCAACATTTGTAAAGCCTGCCTTTTTGAGCGCCGTCTTTGCCTCCTTTTGGCTAAGGGCATAAAGACTGGGAACAACCGCCTTTTTGGATTCCTTGTCCTCCTCTATAACCTCACCCTTGGCTATTTTCAGATTGACAACAAGGCTCTCTCTGTCAGAGTCACGGACTACACTTCCCGGCTCAATGCTCTGCCATATAACAGTACCGGGTGCCGCATCTGCAACCTCAATAGGCTCTGCGAATATACAGTTACTCTCCTTAAGCTCTATATCCTCAAGGAGTTGAAAAACCTCTTCCTGTGTACATCCCCTCAGCTGAGGGAAGGTATACTCTTCAATCCTTGTGTTGCCAATTATATTTCCTATAAACAAAATCAGCGAGAAAACGGCTAAACCGCATACTGCGGCTATGAAAAATTTCTTTATGCCTTTTTTCTTTGCCTTTTTATATTTTTTCAGGTTTTCATCCGTAAGGGATTCCTCAAGTCTTCTTCTGAATACTGCCGCATCGGAGATATTGGAGGAAAGCACCTCTGTAATTGCCGTAATGCCCAGGAATGGGATATACACGTTGTTGTGCGCCTCTACACCCAATCTTCCGTTTACAAACACGGGCGCTTTTCCTGTAACAAGCCGATAAAGAAGTCTTGCTACGGCTTTGATATCTGTTTTACTGTCAACGCTCTCCTCACTCTTTTTTGACCTTGTGGAATTTTTATCCTCAAACATAGCCAGAAGCTCATCTAAAGAATCCAGCTTTTTATCACTTGAAGATGTGGGAGCTTGACTGTCGCCTAAGCCCTCAACATACACCTCTTCCCCCGAAAGCAGAACATTTTGTGCATTTATTTTTCCGTGATATATACCCGATGAATGAGCCTTTTCCAGAATTTTCAGAAGCTCTGTAATTATTCTTACCGCATCTGTGTAAAATAAAACCCTTCCCCCGTGGGAATTTACATAGCTTTCCAGCGTCTGTGTCTCTACAAACTCCGTTACCAGATACTTTACATCCTTTTCGGTGAATTCATCCACAAGATACGCCGTGCCGATTCCATCCATCCTTGTGAGAAGCTCCTTGTAGCTCCCGAAGCTGTCCCGAATCTCCTTGGAGGACCGGGTTCTCTCCTTTTCGGATGCCTTGCACTTGTGAATATAAACCGGCTTGTTCACGGTAGTATCCCATCCGCGACAGGTTACTCTATACCCGTTTTCTCCGATCATATCTCCCGTAATATAACGCTCCCTGAGGAGCTCTCTTTGGCATCCCGATAAAAATGGATTAATTCCGCATTTGGGGCAGTCTTCCTCTGCAGTATTCAGTTTTTCATAGCATCTGCCACATAAATATTGCATTTTCCGCCCTCCTTAATTGCTTTCTTCCACGGGATAAATCAGCGCCAATTCCGTAAACTCTTTTCCGTTTTTCACGCCATCGGAAATGATTTTCTCATTTTCCCTGATAAAGCATCGTTCATCGTAGCCTATATCCAATGAAGCATCCGAGAAATTATAAATATCAATATAATCCTCCTGATTGCCTATATTCTCAATTGCGGATTTTTTCATAGGCATATAAAAGGTGTTTCTGTTTACTCTTGTAATATCGTGCTGTCCTATATCCGTATTTATAAGGAAATAAAGGAATAACATCGCCGTTCTCTGCTCAAGACTGTCAGAATAGCCTGAAATGCTCCAGGTCTCGGGATAAATAAGTGTACAACCCGAATCACCTGTAAGAGGTACAACGGCAAAGCTTTCCTGACCTGCTCTGCTCTTCTGAGCTATTTCACTGTAATCAGACATCTTTCCCAAAAGGTATTTTGCACCCTTTTTCTTTGATGTGAAAACATCAATGGGGTTTATGTAATTTCCTTCTCCGTCAAAGGTTTTTGCACAATCATAAAAATCCAGAAGCAGTTTATCATTCTCACCCGGACGGCTTCCGTAGGAGTATGCTCCGTAAAGCACCGCATCGGGGTGGCATATAAGACTGTATTGGTAGCCCTCTGCACCTTCTTTATCATATATAAGCTCATCAACTCCCGAAGCCAGGTCGGGCACATAGGCATCTCCGCCATCTGTATATGTATAAAGCACAGGAGCATCAAAGCACACTGCAATCTGATTTCTGTATGAAAGCTCATTTTTCATCATATTATATGCATTACAGAATTTTCTCTCGTTCAGCTTATCATAAAGAACATCAAGGGATGCAGTATAGCTGTCAATACCCATAGAGTCATATATGTCAGGGATGTTTTCCCCGCTTTCTATGGCTTCCTGAAGGAGTGCCTCATACTGATCATCAGGTATAGCCTTCACCTCAAGCTTAATATCACTCAGCTTTTTACGACTTTCCCCGGCAAACTTAACAAAATCCTCGCTGATATACTCCCAGCGCTGATTTTCCGCATCATTACCCTTGTCACGATACCACAAGGTAATTGTTGTGGCTTCATCGGGAATAATATCCACCTTATCAAAGCTATCATATATTCCCATACCTGCAAGAATCAGGGAAACAACCAAAAGGGCAACGCCCATATTTCTGAAAAATTTACCTGCCTTAAGTCTTCTCTGGATTTTCTGCTTCTTGTCCTTAATAGCTCTTCCCTGAAGGCATTGGGCAAGCTCATCCATATCTTTTATGGAATTTCTCGAATAAGGTCTCATAGCCCTTACAATAGCGCTGATTACATAGCCCGGGATTTTTTTCTTTTTATTAAAGGCTTTTTCTATGCCGTTCACATGGGAAATTTCCTCGGGGGGCTCCTCACCTGTAAGAAGGTTAAAGAGAACTGCCGCCACAGAATAAACATCTCTGCGCGGATCTCCCGCGGGTATATCTGTTTTTTCAACAGAAGGCACATAGGGACTGTTGCACCTTACCAAAGGCTCGGAAAGACCGATTGTGGCGTAGCTTAAATCCCGCAAAACAAGTGTTCCGTCACCCTTTATATCTAAACCCTCGGGGCATATACAGTTCAACACTATGCCCTGCTTGTGCACCTCTGCCACAAGCCTTGCAAGCTTTACTACCTCCTCAACGGCATTTTCGCCGGTGACAGCATCATAAAATTCGCGGACATTCTTCTTATTGTCAATTTCTGTTACACGATAAAGGGTTCCGTACTCCTCAAAAACATCCAGAACAGGAAAGATATTCTGCTTAATACTGCTGTTCTGTAATATAACAAAGGCTTCGGTTTCCTTGCGGAAGCGCTCACGGTATTCCTCAATATCCTCAATTGTGTGAACCTGCGTTTTTCCCTTTTCGCGGTAGACCTTGCCGCTCTCTGAGGGGAAAAGCTCTTCTACAAAAACGAGGCAATTTCTTCTGTTATCACGAGCCAGATAGAAGGTGCTATGTCCCCTATAGCCTGCTTGCTGGATTATTGTGTATCTTTTGTTAAGCACGGTATGCAGGGGAAGATGTACAACAGAATTTTCCGTTTCCGCCGGCACGGCAGAAGCCTTGGCATTACCCTCATTTGCAGGAGAGGACACGGATGGAGCTCCGATTCCCAGAGCATCACCTCTCAGGTCCTCACGGGATATTTGTGTTGCGGAAGCTTTTGCGTGGATCTCATCCTTTGCCGATAATATGGCGCTTTCCTCAGAAGCTGAGGCTTTGTCCGATGAGTCTCCCACAATCCCCAGAGCATCACCTCTCAGGTCATACGCAGAGGGAGCCGTTACCTTTTCGGGTGCTATTCTTCGGGTATCTCTTTCCCGAAGGCGCACCTCATCATAATAAGCAGATATATTTTTGTTTGCCGTAGCCGGCTCATCACCTCTCAGAGCAGAGCAAACGGGACACTTATCCCCATATTTATTATCATATATATGTCCTTTGATGCATCTCATTT
This sequence comes from Acutalibacteraceae bacterium, assembly GCA_045602865.1. Classification (GTDB taxonomy): domain Bacteria; phylum Bacillota; class Clostridia; order Oscillospirales; family Acutalibacteraceae; genus DTU089. The sequence continues at coordinate 6,315 of JAZSCI010000317.1, read as the reverse complement.
TGCTCATCCTCTTTCGGGGCTTTCGTAGCCTTGTTTTTCATTTTTTAATATTTCTGAGTAACCTCTTTTGATACGGATTTGTTAATCACTTTTCCGTTACTGCTTTTATACGCCTTGACTCTGTATTTGTAGGTTTTACCTGATATTACCTCTCCGTCATCGTAATAATTGGCGCTTCCTGTATATATCTTCTCGAACTTTCCGCCATCAACCGAACGATAAACATAATAGCCGTTAGCACCGTCTGATGGTTTCCAAAGTATTCTTATTTTGTCACCGACAACTGCGGAGCTTACTGCTGACGGTGCAGAAAGAAGGGTTGTTCCTGCCACAACTACACTCTCACTGTTGTATTTACTTGTGGAGGCATAGGCGGTTATTGTGTAATAATAGCCCTTGTTTGCCTTCAGGCTCTTTACGGTATACTTGGTTGTGCCGCCGCCCTTTATGGTTTTAATCTCTTTATACTTACCGTCTTTTTTGTCGGCTCTGCAGATAATATAACCCTCTGCACTCTTTACCTCATTCCAGGTAAGAGTCTGTGTACTGCTTGAGGTTGATTTGATTTTTACTCCCGAGGGCTTTGAAAGCTTTGTTCTTCCTGCTTCATATTCGGACGCCTTACTGTCAAGGCTTCTGTCATCACTGTAGAATGCCTTTACCTTGAAATAATATCGGGTGTAGGGAGAAAGCATCTCCTTGGCAGAAATCCGCTCTGCAACAAACGCAGTTTTGTCCGTTGTGCCTATTCTCTTGTATTCACCGTTTTTGGATTTTGCTATGTAAATATAATAGCCCTTTGCCTTGCTTACCGCAGACCATTTAATCTTGATTCCGGTAGAGGAAACGGGATTAACAGAGCTTATAACAGGGGTACTGAGCTTTGTTCTGTTACCTGCAATTTCCGAGGAAGAGCCCTTCAGAGTAGTTTTCTTATCCTGATAATAGGCTTTTACCTTGTAGTAATACTTTCCTCCGGGAGAAAGCTTCTTGCCTGAAGGAAGCTTGTCGATTGTGCAGGATGTGTCGCTTGTTTTAGCGATTCTTTCATAAGTGCCGGTCTTTGAGGTTGACATATAAATAATATAGCCCGTTGCACCGCCGGTCTTGTCCCACTCCACCTTCTGCTTTCTGTCTGAAAGAGGAATTATCGTCACATTTTTGGGTTTTGCAGGTATTATGGTATATTTATATTTTAAGGTGAAACTATCTCCCACCTGAATACTTCTGGTTTTTACTCCGGGTGTTACCTTTGTTTTCGGTAATTTTTCCCAGCTGTTAAAAATTTCTTCTTTTTTGTTTCCTTGGTGGTCAAAGTAGGAAACTCTTACTTTTTCCCTTTTGAAGCCTGAGCCGTATGAATACTTTGTTTTGTAGCTTTCAAGCTTTACATCGTAAATATCGCCTAAATCAATTGTAACAGGGAAACGGCAGGCATAGGTGTCATTATTGTATACGAATTCTGCAGTAAGATACACCTTCTGCGTACTTGGCAGAAACGCTTTTACAGACACATTTACTGCATTCGGGTTGCCTGGAACGGACTCTATTAAGAGAATATCCCTGTCAGAGGAGCTCCAGATTACATCCACGTTTCCGGGAGAGGTGCTTGCAGTAAGAATATTATTCCCTGATTTTTTAAGACTGCAGGAGCAGAAGTCGATACCTGAGTACTGATTTCCTCTTTCATCCTCTACTGTAATCTTAGGAAGCTTTATAGCTACATCAAGCTCTCTTTTTTCATCGCCATAGCTTACAACAAGCTTTGACGGCTTGTTATTTGGTGTAACCCTTGTGGTATCGCAGGATACATCGTAATCCTCGGCAGGGATATATTCGGGAATTGTACCCGGAAGTCTTTTTGTATCCTCCTCTTTATAGGTTACCGCAAGCTTTATCTTGTCCTTCTTGACAACATCATTTTTATAGAAATACACGGGCTTACCGTCTGCGCTCTGAATAACAAGGGAAGCAGGGCTTATGTAATCACAGTAAACATGGTATCCGCCTGTCTGCGAGTCGATATTTGAAGCCACACCTATAAAATAGGTTTTTCCCCTCTGCATATATTGCAGAAGGGCAAAGTTAGTGTCATTCAGGTCATTGTTAAGCTTCCGTCCGCTGTTGCTGTCATTGATTATCTGCTTGAAATCGGAATCGTAAAAGAAGCCTCGTGGATCCATAGAGGGATCATAAGTGTTTACCGAGTAAACCCTGTAAAGTCCTGATTTTTCAGGGGTAAACTTGTAGCCGATGCGCTCCCCCGCATATTTTACATTTACATAATTACTGTCATTAAGGCTGGGAAGACTTTCGGTGAAATGAACTGTATATGAGCCGAGTCCTGAACGGTTTGAAAAGTCAAATCTGTACTGTACACCTGCGTGGAGATAGTATTTCAGCTTGAAATTTTTTTCGCCCTCGGCAGCATTATTGTTTGCCTTGAGCAGATTTTCTGTAGTACTGCCCTGATAAAGCTTAACGTAAGAGTCGGCTTCACCCGTAGACCACACAGTATAATAGCCGCTTAACTGGGGCTTGAACATACCTGCAATTTCTTGTTTTTCAGCAATAAACTCAACAGTATAGCTTTCACCGTTGACAAGGGAAAAAGCCGCTTCTGCCTCAGGCACAGAAAATACTATTGCAAGTACGGATATAAGACCGACTAAAGCAACGCTAATTATTCTTTTCATTTTTTCAGCTCCTTCATTTTTGTACATCCCGGGGAACACAATCATTGTACCGCAACAATTCCCGCTTGCGAGTCTTGTTCAAATCCCCCTTGTTGTGTGCTTTCTTCTGTTTGTGTGTTTTCGCTTTGTTGTGTGAATACGGACACCTGCCCGTTCTCTGTGGGTTCTTCTTGTACGGGCTGAGCATTTTCCTCCTTCTGAGAGCTCTGCACATCGGGTGTCATGGCAGCTGCCGTAAGACTGTCAAGAGCCTCCTGAAGCTGATCCACTCTTGTCCGTGTAGCGCTTATCTGATTTTTCAAGCCGTACACAAGAAGCGATAAGAACAAGGTCAGCAATATAAGCACCAGAGTGATGATTCGCGAAATGGTGCTTCCCTTTTTCACCTTAAGGGATAACTCGCATTTAATCTCGGGGCGCGGTATCGGTGAATCGGTTCCCTTACCGGGTGCATCAAGCTCTGCCATAATGCAGGAAATATCATCGGTTGTGCCGTAATTAAGCTGAGCCTTTGACACAAAGCGCTGTAAATCCTCCCGACTACTGCACTTGAAAGCTTCATAAAGAAGCTTACTGTCAAAAAACTTGTTCTTGTACTGTACAATTGAGTTGGAAAAGCCATCTGTACAAAGAAGAATTTTACTGTATTCCTCAGTATTGATTTTGAGAACGCGCATCCGCTTAAGCTGAGCATCATCTGTCAGGGGATATACGCCGCCCTCATTGTTATCGGGATAGCTGAGAATGTTTACCGCATTTTCGGAATCGCTTTTGGTAAGTCCGAAAACCCCTCCGTCTCCCGCGTGGATAATCAGCATTTCATTCTCTAATAAAACGGCAGAAAGGAATGTACTGCCAAAGGCACATACATCCTCCTCACCATATTCTCTCTTGTAGGACTCTGCTATGCTTCTGGCAGAGTCTACTACAAAAGAGGGTATTTCATTAATAGGGGCAGACTTCAGATATTCTCTGCACTCCTGAGAGCCCAGAAAGCTTCCCAGGGCTTGTGAGTACATTTCAGCACCCACACCGCCGTTGCCGAAGCCCTGATGCACCGTATTAGACATACCGTCACAAACGCAGACACAGTATTCACTTATATACACAGCATCCTGATTTTCCTTGTGGCTGCTGCCCCGAAGTGTTAAATAATAATTTCTCATAATACTTATAAAAATTTCAGAATCAACAGAAACAACACTATGGGAAGGGCTATTGTGACTGCAAATTTAACACCGTCAAAAATCACCTTGTTCCGTTGAGTCTTGTTTGTTCTAATATAGTTTATTTTTTGTATTCTGGTGTTTACCCCCACCGGCAAGGTGCCGGAAAGACTCCGATCAATCAGCCATTCGATAAACGCATTTACAAAATTTCCGATGCGTGCCGCAAGCGTACGCTGGTCATTACGGTGCCCCGGCTCAGGTCTCTTACTGTTGGCGGTGTCTTGCGGAGTCCTCTGCACAGGCTTTTTAACAGTGTTGTTCTGTGAGGAGCCCTTACTGTCGTTGTCTTGCGGAGTCTTCTGCACAGGCCTTTTAACAGTGTTTTTCTGTGAAGATCCCTTACTGTCGTTGCCTTGTGGAGTCTTCTGCACAGGCCTTTTAACAGTGTTTTTCTGTGAAGAACCCTTACTGTCGTTGCCCTGTGAGGTCTTCTGCATAGGCTTAGGCTGAGGCCGAGGTCTATTTCCCTCATCACCTTGTACAGTATTCTGTCCGGGCTTGATTTCAGGTCTGCGGGTAGTGTTATTGCCCTGATCGGTACAGCCTGAAGCGACAGGCGCAGGGGTGGGCTTGGGTACTGGAGCTTCGCTCCTGCCGATTGAAAGAGCATCGCCTCTTAATGGATCTGCATCATCCTCGGAGGAGTTTCTCTCCTCACGCCATCTTCTGAGTCTTTCCTCAAGAGTCAATTCTGTGTCGGAGGTTTCATTTACATCCGCCTGAGTATCCTTCACCTCATCAGATGCGGCTTCCTCAGTAGCTTCCGACTCACCCTTTTCTTCCCTGATAAGCTGCTCTGCAAGGTCCATAACTCTCTCAAGAGCAACAGGCTTAACCTTGCCGTTTTCATCAGTGTTTGTGTATACATTTTCCACAAAATCTCTGAGAGTTTTGTTGGGGATGGGAGAGGAGTCTACTGATACCTCAGGATCGCTTTCCTCTTCTTCGTATGACTTTCTTCTATTATCCACTTTTTTGAAAACATCAATGGGATTAGTGTATACACCTACAAGAAGCATAATGAAAATAAAGGGATATGCCGCTGTTGAGTAGAAAAAACCCGTTCTGCGAAAAGCGCGAGGTATAGGCTCAACAATCTTATCTGTCTCATCAGCCATTGTTATATATGCACCATATTGAGCACTATCAACATCAATTAAACACGGCTTTCCGTTCGAAAGATTTTTTAAACTGTTATGCAGTAAATCAACCATAACGACACCCTCTGCAACGAGGTGGAATAAAAGCTTGGCGTATTCGTATATGAACTCCAGCTTATCTATTTTCTCTGTAGACTCACTACTCAAAGCCTTTTCTAAAAGTTGCGTGTCATTGAAATTACGCATAACAAAGCCCACCACTTTGTCATCCTTGTTTGTTACCAAGGCAAGAGGAAAAGCTACTTGTGGATGATCAAGCTTTTTATCTATCATCGACTTAACCTTATCTATTTTATCCACATTTACCGCTAAACCATTTTTTTTAACATCTTTGGAATCGTTTCCGGTAAACCAGATTTTTATTCGATAGTTCCTATCCTTTTCGTATTCAAAGGTAAAGCCCTCACTGCCTTTGCTTTCGGGAATAACATACGGTAATCTAACAGTGTGCGTTTCGCCATCAAGGTCAAATGTACAGGTTCCCATCTCGTATTTCACCTGGCATATCGACTTTCCTGTTTTTTTGCTTTTTCCAAACGTTTTACGCATCGAACAGTCACTTATCTCTGGATCTATCCTTTCGTTTTCAAAATGCGAGTCGCCACCAAACGGAATGCGATGACTAAGGTGCCCTTTAAAACCAGTTGCAGCAGATGCAATATACTTATATCTCACCTCATCTTCGCTTGTAGAAAGAAGAAAATCCTCGTTTTCATCCTTACACTCACAAAAAAACTCATTGATATCCATACTCTTTGATACAACATATTTATGTGCATAATTTTTTTGTACGAACATCTTAAAAGTATTGTATGTATCATAAACACCCAACATTTTTGCTTCTCTGTCAGTGCTATTGAAAAATATGACCTCCTCAATGTCTTCTCTGCCTACCAGATCATTCATATCATTGATATATTTTTCATTTCTAAAGCTTTCTATACAAGCAATCAACTTCATTCCGATTTCTCCTCTCGAAATTATTTTTTATCCAGTAAATGTTTCACTCTAGACCACTCTACACCTATATTGGCGCAGAGGATATTACTTTGATACTTGTTATATTCCTTATATTTTGACTTACGATCAGGAATATTCGCATTCTCCTTAGTTACAGTTGTTGAGGTTACAGATGAAGAGCCTATCGCAAGAGCCTCTACCATTCTGTCTACTGCATATTTTGTATTGTCGCTATCATCTAACAATACACGGATTCTACTTAACCCTAAT
>JAZSCI010000316.1:0-4482 GCA_045602865.1 Acutalibacteraceae bacterium | reverse complement strand
ATTATGCTTCTGATACTGGCAATAGGTGCTATGGGCTTGAATCTCACAATCAAGAAACCGTAAATCTGAAAAAACAAAGGAGTGTTTTAAAATGAACAGATTTTTCAACAAAGCTCTAATGGTTATTATGGCGGCAGCTATTGCTATTGCAAGTATTCCCGCAGCTTCTTTGGTAACCCCTGATTACATCTCCCCTATGGGAATTACCGCTCAGGCGGCAGCAAAAACCCATCTCAAAACAACCAAAAAGTCAATCTACATCGGCAAAAATTATACCTTAAAGCTCATTGACAAAAAAGGCAAAACTATTTCCAATTCAAAAATCACCTGGAAATCTGCAGATAAAAGCATCGCTACTGTAAGCTCAAAGGGTGTTGTTGCAGGTAAAAAAGCGGGTAAAGTGAAAATCACCGCAACCTACAATAAAACAAAATACACCGCAACTATCACAGTAAAATCTGCAGTCAGCGTAAGCACCGACTCCGTAACCTTCTCCCGCGGCTCAACCGACAGAAAGTCTGTTAAGGTCACTTGTAAGGACAGCAAAGGTATCAGCTGGAAAATTGTAGAGGGCGAAGGTATTGTAAAGACCTCTCAGGACAAGAAATGGAATAATGACACCAAGAATTTCAATATAAGACCAACGGGAAAGAAGTTCGGTAAGGTAAAAATAAAAATCTATTCTCTTGAGAACAGTAAGAGCTATGCTTATGTAAATGTTAATGTGAAAGAGCCATACTCACTTAAGGTAAGCAACGAATTATCCTGCTACGTAAAAAACTATGTAACAGATGCTGATTCAGGCGAAAAAACAGCGGTAAGCATTTTAAAAATCTACAAGGTAGATTACAGTACTCCCGACATTGATACACTTAATGCGGCTATAAGCTTCAAGGTTGAAACGGCACTTAACGATGATGATAACCACTACATCAAATACAAGCTTCTTGACAAGGATGGCCAGGTTGTCGAGTCCGATGTATACAAGAGCAAGTTGTTATCCGAGGGCGACAAGGTAAAGGCAAAAATAAGCTTCACAGACTTAGATTACGGAACATACACAATCAAATTCTATAACTACTCAACAAAGATGACTTCAAGTACCCCTGACACACCTGATACAAACAAGAATCTCACCGCAGATGAAGCCCTTGACTGGTATCGCAGAGCATCTGAAAGCATAAAACAGGATGGTGCTGCAGGCTACAATAAAAAATCATGGCAAACCATAGAAAGAGAGCTTCAGCTTGATAAGGCTCAATTTATCGCAGGCACTCTTACCAACCTCATACAAGGCTTTATAACCACTGAAGCAGATGCCGAAACAAAGATTATTGAAAAAGGCTCCGAGGATGCTATGACTTACTTTCCTGCAGGTGATTGCTCAAAATCATATATCAAGAGTGTAACCGATGATTATAAGAACGGTACACACACAATCACAATTGTTATGAAGGAGCAAGTAAACCCTTCACGCGATGATAATGATGGTCTTTCAAGAATGTCAAAAACATTCCTTGATATGAAGGATGTAAAGGATACAATAGAAAACGATTCCACCGTAAGTAAAATTGTCCGTTCAGCAGACGGCACAATCACCTATAAAGATTATACAATTGTAGCAAAAATGACTGAAGACGGTAAATTTACTGAAATCACACACTATGGTGTCGGTGAAATCAGCGGAACAGTTTCTGCAACAGGCGTTGGGGACGTCAATGTAACCGGTGCTGTCTCCTTCAGCGAAAGATATACTGATTTCGTATATTAAGGAAAACGGAGCAGATATTACCTTTAAGAAGATATATAACAAAACACCGATACAGGCACTCCGTGTTTTTGATTTGAGGTGAAATGAGTGAAACACAAAAAGGAATTCGACTCCCCGAGTGAGCAAGAAAGATACAACGAGCTTGAAAAGAAGGCTCGACAATGGGTTAAAGAAGAAAAAGAAAAGTGGAAAGACAAAAAGGATGATGTTTACATTAACTACCACATTTCGTTACACAACAAGGATGTACCCATAATGCTTCGGGTTGTCGGTCTTGAAAACTTCAAAAAAAGCACAGTAAACGAGCTTTTGCGCAGAATGAAGGCTAATCAGGAAGAATTGGAGCAGCTCCGTTTTCAACACCAATACACAAAGAATAACAGATATAACGGTTCTTTTGTCACCGAGGAAGAATACCTCATAAAGCTCAGTGAATTGGAAGAACAAATTGATGAAGCAGAAACAGTCATTCAACTATGCAAAACGTTCATAAAAAAGAAAAGCTGCTGACAATTCATATTTCCCGTAAAACGGGGCTGTAAAAAACTTTCGTTTTTTACAGCCCCTTTATATTAGATGTAAATAGTTGTACATACAATAGTACTTGCCATCAAATCTCCGGTCAATATGATAATGCCCGAAATACCATTTCTCGAAAACAGTTTGCTGATTGATTTTCTCTAAGGCATTTGTAAGTACATCCTTTTTGAAAGCGGGATTTATCATATCCTGAACAGAATCCGGTGCACAGTGGGTTATGATATAATCCACCTGCCAGCCGGCATTTTCAAGAGTTTTTTCTGCAAAAGACAACTCCTCCTGAGAGGGTAATTCAGCCGCCCACCAGCCGAAATTATTCTCAATACGCTCCTTCATATCCGATGAACGGGCGCCACCAAGGGTAAAAATCCTTTTACCATCTATCTCGTATATATATCCCCTCATCAGGTGATAAATGCTATCCGAAATTTTGTGAGCCCTTCCCCCACAGAAATCCACAACCTCAAACTCGTTCAACAAATCAAAATTCTCGTGGTTGCCATCAATAAAAAGCGTTGTAAAATTCTTTTCATTCAACCATTTGCGCCAATGAAGATCTTCTTTTCCGTTATCCCAGACACCACCAAAATCACCGCAAATAATTACATAATCACTTTTTGAGAGCTCCTTTTGCTCAGGAAAACTTTTTGTATTCAATTTAGCTATATCTATGGGGATATGTGTATCCCCTGTTATATAAATCAAGAAAATCACCACCTTATTTTATTGTAGCATACACAGTGCAAAAAGTAAAATGCCACTTTACAAAAAATCTTTATACATCCTCCTGCTATATCACAAGCCGAGTACAAAAAAGCTTTTTCGGCTTTTATCGCCATAAAAAAACACTTATTGACTTTGTTTTGGGTTTATAATATAATTAGCGGGTTGTAAATTTTTGGATTAACCTGGTGATATTTTGAAGGTATTAAGATTTATAAAGAAAAATATTGTTTTTTGTATTGCGGCATTAGCGGCCACTGTTTCCTGTCTGTTTGTGCCTCCGGACAAAGCCTATTTGAATTATTTTGATTGGAAAACCCTTTCCTGTCTTTTTCTGACCCTGGCAGTTATCTGTGCACTAAGAAACATCAAGTTTTTTACCATTCTTTCACGAAAACTTGTAATTATGACGGGAAACCTTCGTTCCTTGTTTCTTTTGCTGATAACCATTACCTTTATAGGCTCAATGATTATCGCGAATGATATGGCACTCATAACCTTTTTGCCCCTCGGCTATTTTGCTCTTTCGGTGGCAAAGCAGGAAAAGTATATGGCATATCTTTTTGTGTTACAGAATATTTCTGCAAATCTTGGCGGTATGCTCACCCCCTTCGGAAACCCTCAAAATCTTTATTTATATTCCTATTTTAACATTCCTACGGGTGAATTCTGCAAGACTATGCTTCCCCCATTCCTGATTGCCGTTACCCTTCTTATAATTGCCTGTATCCCCGTGAAACCAATAAAATTCACTATAAATGAAAAATTTCCCGAAAAACTGAAAATTAATAAAGCTATACTTTATGGATTAATGTTTGTTTTTTCTATTCTGATAGTTTTCAGAATAATTCCTTTTGCGGCAGGCTTAGTACTTATCCCTCTTATTCTGTTTTTTATTGACCGCGATGCCCTAAAAATGGTCGATTACGGCTTACTCGGAACTTTCTTTTTCTTTTTTGTTTTTGCAGGTAATTTAGCAAGATTAGATGCAGTAAACACACTTGTTTCCGCATTACTGGAAAAGGATACATTAATTGTTTCAATACTATCCTGTCAGGTTATAAGTAATGTTCCTTCTGCAATTTTGCTTTCCAGATTCACAAGCGATTATCCGGCCTTGCTTTTAGGTGTAAATATTGGCGGAACAGGAACACTTATCGCTTCATTGGCAAGTCTCATAACATTCAGCGAATTCAGGTTGTTGCACCCCGAACAGACTAAAAAATATATATTCATTTTCGGTGTTGCTAACCTTATATTCCTTGTTGTTCTGACCGCCGCGGCAAAAATTCTTTTGTGATAACGGACAGTATACACATACAACAAGACATCAGCCCCACCATATCGAATCAGTGACAAATATAATGAAACTCCGAAACCTTCATTTTCATATTACAAGTAAGTCAAAAAGTAAATTAACATAGTATAAATCTCCTTGTTTTACAGAT
>JAZSCI010000315.1:0-9074 GCA_045602865.1 Acutalibacteraceae bacterium | reverse complement strand
TGGCTCACAGAACGACATGGCTACGATCCGACTTACAAGATTTTTGATAAAAATTCACAGAATGGAAATGTTGTTTTCGAGGGCGGATAAGCTATGTTTTGTAAATCTGCATTGATTTATGAGCTTCTGTTTTGAATGATTTTTATTTTCCCTCTTTTTGCATTAATTTCCCCTATATGATGAAAGAATAATATGATATACTGTATTAAGTAAAACAATGTATCAGGGAGGTGCTTTTGTGGCGATTTATCAGAGCGAGGGTGTTTTAATTGAATACATACCTGAGGATGATGAGAAGGTTGTAGTTATACCCAAAGGTATAACCCACTTAAGTACAAGAGCTTTTGCTGATAACCGTAATGTGACAGAGGTTATAATTCCTGATACTGTTGTCAGTATAGGTGCCGAATGCTTTGCAGGTTGCTCACATCTTACAAAAATAGATTTGCCTGATTCTGTGGCGGATATGGGTAATGGGATTTTTTACAACTGTGAAAATCTGGTGTCTGTAAGACTTCCTTCCGGACTTACATATATTTCCGATGGAATGTTTGAGCGTTGCGAGGCGCTGAAGACAATAGATTTGCCTGAGAGCTTATGGACAATCGGTGAAAGAGCATTTGCCTTCTGCTTCAAGCTTCTTGAGATAAGCTTTCCGAAGAAGCTTTTCCATATAGGAAGCCACGCTTTTATGTGCTGCAGAGAATTAGGGAGTGTGGTTTTTCCTGATAGCGTTAAGCAGATTGGCGTTTATGCTTTTCAGGATTGCCGCAGGTTGAAGACAGTCAGGCTTTCACCCTTATTAAAGGTTATTGAGCAGGGCTGCTTTTCCTATTGCGCAGGGATGGAGAATGTAGAGCTGCCCGCTTATCTGGAGCAGATAAAGTTTGAAGCCTTCTCTTGTTGTGAACGGCTCAAAAGGGTTGGTTTTCCCGAAAATCTGCTTCATATAGGTGAATCGGCTTTTAACAATTGCGGTATAAAGGAGATTTCCTTCAATGAAAAGCTTTGTGAAATAGAAGAACGCGCCTTTTATGGGTGTAAAAAGCTGAGAGAGGTTAAATTACCCGAGAATCTTAAGGAGCTTAATGAAAAAACTTTTGGAGATTGCAGTAACCTCAGATATTTCGAAATCGGTAAAAAGCTTTGCAAAATAGAGCCCGATTCCATAAGCTGCCATATATCCGAAATCAGAATTGATGAGAATAATCCCTGCTTTACGGTGATTGATAATGTTCTTTATTCAAAGGACAAAAGGCTTCTTGTTATGGCATTTGATAAGAATGATGAGTTCAGCTTTTTGCCTGAAACCGAGATTATCGGAGAGTATGCCTTCAAAGGGAATGATGCTCTGACCAAAATCCGTATTCCCGGGCATATTTCCGTTATAAGAGATTATGCATTTTATCGTTGTGCGGGGCTCAGGGAGGTTGTTATTGAGGATGGCGTAACAAGGCTTAATCACAGAGCCTTCGCACAATGTAAATCCTTGCGTTATTTCGAATTCCCTGAATCTGTTAAGGTGCTTGATTGCTCCGTTCTTGATGATTGTCCTAATCTTGAGGTGATAATAGGCAAGGGCGTTTCGGTTATGGCGCATTTAGGCAGCTTGGTTGAGGAGTATGCAATTCCCGTGGTCTTCCCAAAGCTCGGAAATGTTGTCAGTAATCTGGCGCTGGATCCCACAATGAAGAGGAAGAACAGAGGTCTGTTGTTTTGCCTTTTCCTTGGAAGAATGTACAGACCTGAATTGTACAGTAACGGCGATTTTCTCAGTACATTCATTTTCCGCAACGGAAGCAGATTTCTTAAATACGCATTCGAGAACGATCTCGTATATGTAATTGATTTTTTTGCAAAGAACAAGAGAATAAACAAAAAGAATTTTGAATCCCGCTTTATGTCAGGTGCAAGAGAGCACAATGCACTTGCTTGTATTTCATATTTAATTGATTATTCTGTTAATCTCAGAATGGATGATGAATGGAATCTATAAAAGACATATTGTTTCTCAGGAGGTGTATATATGTCGTTCGTAATAGAAAATGATGTTTTAATAAAGTATGAGCCCACTACTGCTGCAAGGGCGGTGGAAATCCCCGACAGTGTCCGTGTAATTGGCGAGAAGGCCTTTTATAACGAAAAAAATCTCATTGTAGTTATAATTCCCGATGGTGTAGAGGAAATCGGTGCAAGTGCTTTTGCAGATTGCGATAGACTTACCAGGGTAAGCGGCTGCAAGGGTATAAAGTACATAAATAAGGGAGCTTTTGAAAATTGCAAGGGTATTATGTGTATGGAAAGCTCACCGGGGCTTTTACGGGTGGAGGAAAGCGCCTTTTGTGGGTGTGAAAGCCTTTCCTCTTATGAATTGGGTGAAAAGGTAAGCTATCTGGGAGATAATTCCTTCAAGAATTGCACTGCTCTTACGGGCGTGACTCTGCCCCGCAATCTCGAATATATTGGTATAGCTGCATTTTCAGGCTGTAAGGGCTTGGAGACCTTGACAATACCCGAAAAAATCAATGTTATTAAGGAAAATAGCTTCTCCTTCTGCAGTAACCTTAAGCAGGTGATAATTGATGGAGCGGTGGAAAGAATTGAACGCTCTGCTTTCAGAAATTGTGTTGCCTTGAAGCGTATCGGCATCAGAAATGCGGTAACGAAGAAGGGCTTGTCCCGACTTCCTGACGGTATTGTTGAGATAGGTAACTATGCTTTTTACCATTGTGAAAGGCTTGAGTCCCTCTATCTGCCTGATAGTGTAGAAAGCTTAGGACCGTCAGCACTGGCTTATTGTGAATATCTTGAAGAATTGACAATTCCCGACAAAATCACCGGAATTTCTGCAGGTCTGCTTGAAGGCTGCAGAAGGCTTTACAAGTTGGATTTACCCGGAAATCTTCTTAAAATACACAAAAGAGCATTCTGTATGTGCGAAAATCTCAGAGAAATTAATATACCTGACACCATCACAGAAATTGGCGAGGAAGCCTTTAATGGGTGCAGTCGTATAAGTAGAATCAAGCTCCCCGATGCACTCACGGAAATATCCCGAGGATTGTTTTATCAATGCTCCTGGCTCATTCAGGTGGAAATGGGGGACCAAATACGCAGGATTTGCAACAATGCCTTTTGTAATTGTAAGTGCCTTTGTCAGATTGAGCTTCCGGAGTGTGTAGAAAGCATAGGCGAAGCGGCATTCTGTGGTTGTGAATCATTGCCTGCATTCAGGATTCCTGCCACAGTTACAGAGCTAAAGGATAATGTTTTCTATGGTTGTAAGTGCTTGAGGGATATAGAAATACCTGATAGAATCACACGGATAGGAAGTAATGCCTTCAGTATGACCGGAATAGACAGAGTGAAAATTCCCGATGGTATCAGTCGTATAGAAAGCGAGACCTTTATGGGATGCTTCCGTTTGACAGAGGTTATTCTTCCTGATTCAGTTGCTTATCTGGGTCCAAGGGCTTTTGGTGAGTGCAGATATTTAGAGCGTATTGAGCTTCCTTCGGCTATTACAAGTATAGGCGAATATTGCTTTGACCATTGTAACGGACTTAATAGTATAGTGGTTCCTGAGAATGTGGATTGCCTTAAAACAGGAACATTTATGGATTGCAGGTCTCTGGAGTACATTACAGGCATGGGCGTGAAAAGGCTTGAGCAGAATGCTTTGGGCGGAAGCCCTTATATTGAAGCTGTATTCCCACAGCTGAATATTGAAACTATAGAAGATACATCGGAAAAAAATACTCTTATAAATGCATGTCTCAACGGCTTGTTGCAGAGAAGTGACTTGTACAAACCATCTGTTATTAAGAAATATAAAAAGTATCTTTTGGATAAGCGTGAGGCGATTGTGGAGTGCGCAGCAGAAAATGATGATGTTTCTGTGTTTGAAGTCTATTATAATTGCGGTCTGATTGATAAAGATAATTACGATATTTTCTACCTTTTATATGCCCGTGAGGCAGGGGCAATAGAAAGCACCGCATATCTTATGGGGCTTGGAAAAAAGTTTGGTGATGGTGCCGGTGGGCTGGATGACTGGGATGATATTTAATAAAACAATAGCTGTAGCCTGTGAATTTCATAGGCTGCGGCTTTTTGTCTTGACTCTTGTTTTACAAAAATAGTAACAGTAAAGTATTGTTTATTTATCCGGAATATGGTAAAATACTTTATATATGTATATGCAAGGTGATATTTTTGGAAAACTGTGAAATTAATATCAGAGATCCATTTGTTCTTGTTTATCAGGATAAATATTATATGTACGGTACAAGAGCCAAGGACTTCGGCACAAATACTGCCGGTTTTGATGTATATGTGGGTAATGATCTTGAAAGCTGGAGTGGGCCCAAGGAGGTTTTCAATTCTGCTGCTTTTGGTATGAATGGCGGAGTGAATTGGGCACCTGAGGTACATTACTACAAGGGCAGCTTCTATATGTTTGCTACATTTACCAAGGAAAATGGCTTACGCGGTACATACATTCTCAAAAGTGACAGTCCCGAAGGACCTTTTGTACCTCATTCCGAAGGCGCAGTTACCCCTTATGAATGGGAATGTCTTGATGGTACGCTTTATGTGGAAAATGATAAGCCCTATCTGGTTTTCTGTCACGAGCATACACAGATTTTTGACGGCACCATTTGTTATGTTCCTTTGACAGAGGACCTGAAACGCCCTGAAGGTGAGTGTAAGTTGCTTTTCGCGGCGAGCTCATTCCTCAAAAGAGAGGCTTCTGAGGAATGTCACAATGTAACAGACGGACCTTATCTTTACCGATTACAGAATGGTGGGCTTATAATGATATGGTCAACCTCTTGTGACGGATATATGCAATGTGTTGCAAAATCCTCTGATGGCTCCATAATCGGTGAATGGTATCACATTGAACCCATTTTTACGGATGATGGGGGACACGGTATGATATTCAGAGATTTGAAAGGTGACTTGAGACTTACACTTCATTGTCCCAATGAATCTCTCAAGGAAAAGCCCGTATTTTTCCGTATTAAGGAAACCGATGAAACTATAATTATATGTAATGAGGTTGAGTAACAATATGAATAAGGAACCGAATATTTTAATTGAAAATATAAAGCAGCATACGGAAAATAAGCATCAGCTTATCCGTCTTGCGGTTGCTGACCTGAAGAAAACCTACAATGGCTCTGCGCTTGGTTGGGCATGGGCTATAATTAAACCTGTATTTACTATATTTGTTTATTGGTTTGCCCTTTCCGTAGGCTTGAGAGGCGGAAAGGATGTGGGGGACTACCCATTTCTTCTTTGGCTGATTTCGGGAATGGTAGCCTGGTTTTTTATGACTGAGGCTATTACGGGCGGTACGATGTGCATCAGGAGATATAGCTATCTTGTGACAAAAATGAAATTTCCTGTAATGACAATACCTACATTTACAAATATTGCATCTTTGTTTGTTCATCTTCTGCTTGTGTTGGTTGTTATAATTATATTTGCATGTATGGGTTATCCGCCTACCATTTATCTTTTGCAGCTTCCTTTGTACACCTTTCTTATGTTTATGTTCTTCAATGCCTGGAGCCTTTTTGCAGGAATGGTATCTGCCATAGGCAAGGATTTCTCAAACCTTGTCAAATCCTTTAATATTGGTGTTTTCTGGCTTTCGGGTATTATCTGGAATGTAGAGAATGTTGCCGATAATAAAATTCTTCACGGTATACTTATGCTGAATCCCGTAACCTTTATAAGCTATGGCTACAGAAATTGCTTTATATATCACAAATGGTTTTTTGAAGAGCCTAAACGACTTTGTTATTTCCTTTTCTTCTATGTTATTCTCGCAGTTGCATCACTCTGGGCATATAAGAAGTTGTATAAGGAAATTCCCGATGTTCTGTGATTTGTGAGAGGAGTAAACAATGAAGGATATTGTTATTAAATTTCAGAATGTTACCAAAACATATAAACTGTACAGCAGTAATCGTAAACGTTTGCTTGGTATATTTTTTAAGAATATAAAGTACAAGGAAAAACAAGCGGTTAATGATGTGAACTTTGAAATTGCCCGAGGCGAATCCGTTGCTCTTTTCGGTAACAACGGCGCAGGTAAGTCAACCATTCTCAAAATGATAACGGGAGTTGCTTTTCCCACAAGCGGAGAGGTTGAGGTTAACGGCAGAGTAAGTGCCCTCCTTGAGTTGAAAAGTGGCTTTGACCAGGAATTTACAGGCAGAGAAAACATTTACCTTAAAGGTCATATCTTAGGTCTTACCGATGAGGAAATAGCATCTCTCGAGGATGAAATTGTTGATTTTTCGGAGCTTGAGGACTACATAGATCAGCCGGTACGCACTTATTCAAGCGGAATGAAATCACGCTTAGGCTTTGCTATTAATGTAAACATAAAGCCCGAAATACTCATTGTCGATGAAGCTTTGAGTGTAGGTGATACCGCATTTAAAACGAAGTGCAAGGAAAAGGTTAATGAGATTATCGAAAAGGATAATGTAACTCTCTTATTTGTAACACATCAGGTTGCCGTAGCAGAGGAATTCTGTACGCGCGGAATTGTTATGAAAAAAGGTAAGCTTATGTTTGACGGAGAGGTTCACGAGGCTTCCGAATATTACAAAGAAATGGTAAGAGAAATAAGAAGGAAAAAGAAGAAAAAATTGGAAGAAAAGCTTGCACAACAGGAAAAGACTTCTGAGTAAAAAAATCCACCGATTTTACAAATCGGTGGATTTTTATTTTGTGTTTTAGTTATCTGATTCAGAGGAATTACCGCTATAACATTTCCCGGAACAAGGAGAGCCGTTTCTCTGGCAGGCATCTCCGTAGGGACAGCCAATGCATTTTGAACCTCTTTTTTTTGCTTTAATAATATATGTAACTGCAAGTCCGATTATTATAGCGAGAATTAATACTATAATGAGATTGTCCATATTAATACTCCTTAGTCGACTTTATAACTATTTATTTTTTAACCATCTGGATGTTGGTTGAAGATGGTTTATTCTTTTGGTTTTTGTTTGATTTTGTGATAAGCACAGAGAGAATAAGTGCGAAGGTAACTACGGCTATTAATCCGGGAACAAAGCCCTTGCCGACTGAGCCTGTTGTGATAAGGGTGCCTACCTGATAAACAAGGAAGCCTACGGAGAAGCCTGTACCCAGCTGAAGTCCGATACCTGCCCAGAGCCATTTACCACTCTTCATTTCGGAGTTCATTGCACCAATAGCTGCGAAGCAGGGTGGGGTGTAAAGATTGAACATAAGGTATGCGAGAGCAGCAGCCTTAGAAATTGCGAATACGGAAGCAACCTCTGCTCCGGCTCCATCTATAAGTGCCAGTTCTTCGGTATCAATAAGATTTTCGAGTCCTACAAAGCAAACTGCGAGAGTTCCTACAACATTTTCTTTTGCAATAAAGCCTGTGATTGCCGCTGCTGCAAGCTGCCAGGAAGCAACCCCTACAACAGGAACGAGAAGATATGCAAAAGGTGAGGCTATTGATGCAAGAATTGATTGATTTGAATTTTCAGCTATCTGAAGATTCCAGGAGAAGCTCTGCATAATCTGAACGGCAGTGTTACAAAGAAGAATAATTGTAGCAGCCTTAACCACGTATGACTTACCGCGAGAAAGCATTGAGAGTGCGGCTCTCTTAATGCTCGGCATCTTGTATTCGGGAAGCTCAATAATGAAGAAGGATTTTTTTACCTTGTATCCCGTTACTTTGTTTACAAGAAGAGCACCGAGGAAGATAAGAAAAATACCCAGGAGATAAACTGTTGCACTAACCCAACCTGCGTTATCAAAGAACGCACCGGCAAAGAGAGAAATTACAGGAATTTTCGCACCGCAGGGCATAAAGGGTGCCAGCATGGCGGTTGCTCGTCTTTCTCTTTCATTACGTATTGTTCTGCTTGCCATAATTCCGGGAACAGCACAGCCGATTGTAATAACAAAAGGAATCACGGATTTGCCTGAAAGACCAACCCTCTTGAAAATAGGATCAAGTACAACTGCTACTCGGGACATATATCCGCAATCCTCAAGTAGAGCAATAAGAAAATACATTACCATAACGAGAGGGAGGAAGCCTACAACGGCAATAACACCTCCGATAACGCCATCAACAAGAAGTGCGGAGAGCAGGGGATTGGCATCCGAAAGAAGCTCGCCTATCCAACCCTGGAATATTTCGAGATAGCCTACAAGTCCGAGAATGGTTTTTCCGTTTGAAAATTCGTAACCTTCTGCAATCCAGGTTCCGAGAGTTGTCTGTGAAATATAGAAAACGATGAACATTACAACTGCAAATATCGGAATACCCAACCATTTATTTGTAAGAATGTTATCAAGCTTGTCACCAAAGTTTTCGGTTTTAGTGAGAATCTTTCTTGATTCAACTGATGACACAATATCATTAACAAAAGCAAAACGCTTTTTGTCAGCCTCACGAACAGCTATTTTATCAGACAAATCTATATTGCCCTCAATGTACGGAGGTGTTTGTTTTTTTCCTTTTTGCATAGCAGCTGCGGAGATAAGCTCGCTAAGTCCGTTTGCATAGGATGAAGAAGATACTGTGTTGATAACGGGACAGCCCAGTTTCTCGGAAAGTGCCTTAGTGTCGATTTTTGTTTTCTTCTTTTTGTTGATGTCACTTTTGTTAAGTGCTACAACCACGGGAATACCCAGTTCAAGAAGCTGGGTTGTGAAGAAAAGACTTCGGCTGAGATTGGTGGCATCTACAATGTTAACAATCACATCCGGTCTTTCATTTTGTATGTATGTACTGGTGATACTTTCCTCAGAAGTGAACGGTGACATCGAATAGGCACCGGGAAGATCAACGATATGTAGTTTTTCCTCTCCGCCGTAGTACGCCTTTTTGATGGCGTGCTCCTTTTTGGATACGGTAACGCCTGCCCAGTTCCCGACCTTTTCATTTTTTCCGGTAATGGCATTGAACATTGTGGTTTTACCGCTGTTGGGGTTGCCGGTTAGTGCAATTCGCATTACAGATGCCTCCTTTTTGTTGGAAAGTTTTTATGTCAGTTAGCCGA
>JAZSCI010000314.1:0-13605 GCA_045602865.1 Acutalibacteraceae bacterium | reverse complement strand
TATGGATGAAAAGGGTGTTAAGCCCGAAGACATCAACGGAATTGAGGACTTATACAAGCTCCCCTTCCTTTCAAAGGCTGATTTAAGAGATGCCAAGTCGGATCGTAGCCATGTCGTTCTGTGAGCCAAGGAGTTGAATCTATCAATTGTCTTCCTAAGACCGCTTGGCCTCCGACTTGCAATCTTATGGATGAAAAGGGTGTTAAGCCCGAAGACATCAACGGAATTGAGGACTTATACAAGCTCCCCTTCCTTTCAAAGGCTGATTTAAGAGATGCCTACCCCTACGGACTTCTCGCAAAGCCTCTCAGTGAATGTGTACGTATTCATTCCACATCGGGCACAACCGGTCGCCGTGTTGTTGCCTTCTACACTCAGCACGATGTAGATTTATGGGAGGATTGCTGTGCAAGAGCAATTGTAGCCGCAGGCTGCTCGGAAGAGGATGTTTGTCAGGTTGCATACGGCTACGGACTTTTCACCGGCGGTGCAGGTCTTCACGGCGGCTCACACAAGGTTGGCTGCCTTACACTTCCTATGTCATCAGGCAACACAGACAGACAGATTCAGTTTATGACAGACCTTAATGCAACTCTTCTTTGCTGCACTCCTTCCTATGCCGCATATATAGGTGAAGCTCTTAAGGAGCAAGGCTACAAGCCCGAGGACATCCCCTTAAAGGCAGGTATTTTCGGTGCAGAGCCCTGGACAGAGGAAATGCGACAGAATATACAGAACACTTTGGGCATAAAAGCCTATGACATATACGGACTCACAGAAACAAGCGGTCCCGGTGTTGCTTTTGAATGCTCCGAGCAGACAGGTATGCATATAAACGAAGACCACTTCCTTGCAGAAATTATTGATCCCGACACAGGTGAGGTTCTTCCCGAGGGCTCAAAGGGTGAGCTTGTTTTCACCTCTCTTGACAAGGAAGCCTTCCCCCTTCTTCGTTACCGTACCCGTGATATCTGTGTTCTTTCCCGCAAAAAATGCTCCTGCGGCCGTACACTCATCAAAATGGCAAAGCCTATGGGCAGAACAGATGATATGCTTATTATACGTGGCGTAAACGTATTCCCCAGCCAGATAGAAACAGTTCTTCTCAAGGAAGGCTATGAGCCCAACTATCAGATTGTTGTTGACCGCGTAAACAACAACGACACCTTCGAGGTTAATGTTGAAATGTCGCCCGATAAATTCACCGACAAGGTCAGCGATATTCTTGCTATGGAAAAGAGTCTTGCAGGCGCTATGAAGCTTATGCTGGGAATCAATCCCACGGTTCATCTTGTTGCACCCAAAACAATTGCCCGTAGCGAAGGCAAGGCAGTCCGTGTAATAGACAAAAGAAAGCTTATATAATATAAGGGAGGAGCTTTAGTTATGGCAATTAAACAATTAACAATATTTGTAGAGAATAAGAAAGGTGCTGTTGTTGATATCACCAACACACTTTCCTCAAACAACATCAACATAAGAGCCCTTTCTATTGCTGAAACTCAGGACTTCGGCATTCTTCGTCTTATTGTCAACGATGAAGCAACTGCAGAAAGAATCCTCAAGGAGGAAGGCTATCTTATTAAGATTACCGATGTTGTAGGTGTTAAAATCGGCGATGCGCCCGGAAAGCTTACTGAGGCATTAAAGGTTCTTAATGAAAATGAAATCAACATCGAATATCTCTATGCTTTTATGGCACGTACCGAAAAGCACGCCTATGTTGTTCTTCGTGTAGAGGACAACGCCTCAGCCGAGAAGGCTCTTGAGTCAGCAGGATTCCATCTTATAATCGAATCCGACATTCAGAAGCTTTAATTTCAAAGCACAATCACTTATAAAAACATTGACTTTACCGTTTTCAGGTGATACACTTAAGTAACAAAATCACAAGGAGGGCAGCTGAAATGACAACTAACAAATTTTACTTTTTTTACTTTATAAAGGGCTGCCCGTTTTCTGTGATATCCGAAAAATAATTTTTCGGATTGAATAAAACGGATGGTCCGCATTTGTTGTGCTTTTGGCATCAAACAGATGCGGACTTCTTATAAAAACATACACAAAACAGAGGTGTTTAACAATGCAAATGAATTTCCACAGAAAGCTTCCCATCCCTAAGGATGTAAAAAACGAATATCCCTTAACACAACGTATGGAAGAAATCAAAGCCCGGCGTGATGAGAGTATCAAAGCCGTATTCGAAGGAAGCTCAGACAAATTTCTTCTTATTATCGGTCCTTGCTCAGCAGAACACCGTGAGCCGGTGCTCGAATACATTTCACGCCTTCGCAGAATACAGGAGCAGGTGTCCGATAAAATCATTATAATTCCCCGTATCTACACCAATAAGCCTCGAACAACCGGTCAGGGCTACAAAGGTATGCTTCATCAGCCTGATCCTGAAGCCAAGCCCGATATGTACAAGGGTATTGTAGCCATCCGTGAATTACACCTGGCAGCGCTCCGAGATTATGACTTTACCTGTGCCGATGAGATGCTTTATCCTGAAAACTACCGCTACCTTTCGGATCTTCTTTCCTATGTAGCTATCGGCGCGCGTTCGGTAGAAAACCAACAGCACAGATTAACCGCAAGCGGAATCGAGGCTCCCGTAGGTATGAAAAACCCTACAGGCGGTGATCTTGGTGTTATGATGAATGCTATCACGGCTGCTCAATCCGGTCACACATTCATTTACCGTGGCTGGGAGGTTACAAGCGAGGGCAACCCCTATGCTCACTCCATTCTCAGAGGATATCTGGACTTCACCGGAAGAAGTGTTTCCAACTATCATTATGAGGATTTGTTACGCGTAAGGGAGCTTTATAATAAATCCAACCTTGTAAACCCATCCGTTATCGTTGATACAAACCACAACAACTCCGGCAAGCAATATCTTGAGCAGATACGAATTGCCAAGGACATTGTTCATAGCCGTAATCAGAATCCCGATATCAAAAAGCTTGTTAAGGGACTTATGATTGAAAGCTACCTTGAGGATGGTGCACAGGGTATGGATGAGCACATTTTCGGAAAATCCATTACTGACCCTTGTCTTGGTTGGGATAAAACAGAAAAACTCATTTTTGATATTGCCGACAAGCTTTAATTAAAACATACCTACCACGAAGGATGTGTTACACTTGAAAAACAAATTGGAAGAAGCAAGACAAATAATAAATGACATTGACTCCCGTATGGCTGAGCTCTTTGTACAGAGAATGAAGGCCGCAGAAACGGTGTACGAGCACAAAAAGGAATTTGGCTTACCCATACTCGATGAAAAACGAGAGGCAGAGGTAATCCAAAAAAACTCCGCCCTTGTAAACGATGATATTTTAAAGGAATACTATATAGATTATATAAAAAATCTTATATCTGTTTCCCGTGCATATCAATATCGTTTACAAAACGGACTGAATGTTGCTTATAGCGGTGTGGAAGGTGCTTTTGCTCATATTGCGGCAGGCAGGATATTCCCGGAAGGAAACTGTATTTCTTATGGCGATTTCAAAGCCGCATACAATTCCGTAGTAAACGGAGAAAGTGATGTTGCCGTTATCCCCATTGAGAACAGCTATGCCGGTGAAGTAGGACAGACACTCGACCTGATTTTTTCGGGATCACTTCATATTAACGGAATATATGAGCTTGAAATTCATCAGAATCTTCTGGGCATTCCCGGTGCAACTGTTGAGGATATCACGAAGGTGGCAAGTCATTCACAGGCGCTCAGTCAATGCCACGACTATATAAAAATGCGGGGATTTGAGGTTGAAGAAGCAACAAACACCGCCTTAGCCGCAAAAAACGTTGCAGATAAAAACTCCAAAAGCTACGGAGCTATTGCCAGTGCAGAAACTGCAAAGCTTTACGGACTCAAGGTAATCGAAGCAAACATCAATAAAAGCGGAGAAAACACCACCCGTTTTGCAGTCCTCTCCAGAGTGCCTGCAAAATCCCCTGATTTTTCAAGCACAGTACTGATGTTAACGGTTAAGCACGAAGCAGGCTCTCTTGCAAAAGCTATCAGCATTATAGGTAAATACGGCTATAATATGACAGCTCTTCGTAGCAGACCGATGAAAAAGCATTCCTGGCAATATTACTTCTATATTGAAATTGACGGCTCAACAGATAGCGAAAACGGACAGAAAATGCTTACCGCCTTAGGTGATGTATGTGACATACTCAAGGTAGTCGGCACCTTCGCTCCCCACACAGAAATTTGAGGGCACACATTATGACAATACACATTAATTTAGATGAAAACAGTTATGATATCATTGTAGAACGGGGCATACTCGAAAAAGCAGATATGCACCTGAATCTTAACAGGCGAGTTCTTATTGTTACCGATTCGGGCGTGCCTGCCCAATATGCAGAAAAGCTCTCTTCTCTTTGCAAGGAAAGCGTTGTTTGCACCATCCCTATGGGCGAAGGTTCAAAAAGCCTTGACACCTTCGGAACACTTCTTCAGACAATGCTGGAAAACGGATTTTCCCGCAAGGATTGTGTTGTTGCTGTAGGCGGCGGCGTAGTGGGAGACATTTCCGGCTTTGCCGCTTCTGCGTATATGCGGGGAATTGATTTTTACAACATCCCCACCACCCTTCTGTCACAGATAGATTCTTCCATAGGCGGAAAAACAGCAATTAATTTCGGCGGTGTCAAAAATATTGTAGGGGCATTTTATCAACCTAAAAGAGTGTTAATTGATCCCAATCTTCTTGAAACACTTCCCCAAAGACAGATATCAAACGGACTTGCAGAAGCTATCAAAATGGCACTGACCTGTGACAAGGAGCTTTTTGATATCTTTGAGAACAACGATACCGAAAGCAGTATTGATGAAATTATTATTCGTTCACTTAAAATCAAAAAAAGTGTGGTTGAGCAGGATGAAAAGGAAGCAGGACTTCGTAAAATCCTCAATTTCGGTCATACAATCGGTCACGGAATTGAAAGCAGCGTGGGAATGAATCAGCTCTATCACGGTGAATGTGTAGCCTTGGGAATTATCCCTATGTGTGATATTTCCATAAGACCAAGAGTAATTGATGTTATGAAAAAATGCGGATTATATCGGGAAATCCCCTATGATTGGGATAAAATTACAAAGGCGGCTTTCCACGATAAAAAAGCAGATGGCGATACCGTAACTATAACAACTGTAAAAGAAATCGGCAGCTTTGAATTAAAGACAGTCAAATGTCTTGATGTAATTGAAACGGCAAAAAACTGCCTGAAAGGTTGATACAAATGAAAAACACATTCGGAAACAGTGTGGCAGTCACTCTGTTTGGTGAAAGCCACGGAGAATATATAGGTGCAGTCATTGACGGCTTAGCACCCGGAATTGAAATAGATAACCAATACATTTCCGGGATGCTCGCCCTTCGCCGCCCTGAAGGAAAAATTTCCACTCCCAGGCAGGAAAAGGATGAATACAAAATAATCAGCGGAGTAGTAAACAACTATACAACCGGCACGCCTATTACCATTCTGATACCCAATAAAAACACCAATAGTGCAGATTATTCCAAAATGGAAACAATAGCCCGACCTTCACACGCAGACTACACCGCCCAGTGCAAATACCACGGCTTTCAGGATTCCCGCGGTGGCGGACATTTCAGCGGAAGGATTACGGCTGCATTGGTTGCGGCAGGTGCTATATGCAAGTGCGCCTTATCACATAAGGGCATACATATAGGAACACACATAAAAAAATGTGCAGGTATCTCCGACAGAGATTTTTCCGACTTGTTGAGTGATATAAATAATGTCAACGGGAAAGCCTTTGCCGTTCTTGATGAAACCAAACAGGAAATAATGCAAAAAGCAATTCTCGATGCGGCATCGGATGGTGACAGTGTGGGCGGTATTCTTGAAACTGCAATTATAGGTATGCCCGCGGGTGTGGGTGAGCCCTGGTTTGACAGTGTTGAGAGTATGTTATCCCATATAATGTTTTCCATACCTGCGGTTAAGGGTATAGAATTCGGCGTAGGCTTTTCTATTGCCGATATGCGGGGAAGCGCGGCAAACGATTCTATGCATATAGAAAACGGAAAGGCCGTCACCGACACAAACAACAACGGTGGCATCAATGGTGGTATTACCAACGGAATGCCTATAATATTCCGTACTGCAATCAAGCCCACACCTACAATATTCAAGCCACAGAAAACCATAGATTTCGGCAATTTGACAGAAACTGTGCTTGAACCAAAGGGCAGACACGATCCTTCTATCGTTCACAGAGCAAGAGTTGTACAGGATGCGGCAGCAGCCATTGTAATGTGCGATGCTCTTGCCTTGCGTTACGGAACAGACTGGTTAAAAAATTAATCGGCAGGTACAAAGCTATGAAAAAATACGGATGCATCGGCAAAAAGCTTACACACAGCTTCTCAAAGGAAATTCACTCCCGACTTGCCGATTACGAATATGAGCTCATCGAGCTTACCGAGGAAGAAGTAAAGCCTTTTTTTGAAAGCAAGGACTTTACCGCAATTAATGTGACAATCCCCTACAAGCAGACCGTTATCCCCTATCTTGATTCAATCAGCAGTATTGCAGAGCGCATCGGAGCGGTAAATACCATTGTCAATAAAAACGGAAAGCTCTACGGCTACAATACGGATTATTACGGAATGAAGGCACTCATAGAACGAGTGGGGTTAGACCTGAAAAACAAAAAGGTGCTTATACTGGGTACGGGCGGAACAAGCAAAACTGCTCAGGTTGTTGCAGCCGATATGGGAGCAGATAAAATACTGACAGTCAGCAGGAAAAATCAGGAAGGCTCAATTACCTATGAGGATGCTGTCAGCACTCACTCGGATGCTCATATAATCATTAACACAACACCCGCGGGAATGTATCCCGATTGCGAATCAAAGCCCATTGACATCTCCCCCTTCCTAAGGCTTGAAGGTGTAATTGATGCAGTATACAATCCCCTTCGCACTAACCTTGTTTTGGAGGCTCATGCAAGAAAAATCAAGGCAGAGGGCGGCTTATATATGCTTGTAATGCAAGCCGTTGTTGCGGTGGAGAGGTTCCTTGAAACTGAAATTCCCAAGGAGATCGCCCACAAGGTATTCGCATCAGTTCTCGCTTCAAAGGAAAATATAGTGCTGACAGGAATGCCGGGAAGCGGAAAGAGCACTGTGGGCAGACTTTTAAATTTTGAGGGCTATAATTTTTTTGATACGGATGCAGAAATTGAAAAAACCTGCGCTTGTACTATCAAAGAGTTGATCGTAAAACAAGGCGAAGAAGCCTTCAGGGATCTGGAGTCTCTTGTTATCGGCAACTTATCTGCGGAGAGCGCCCGTATCATTTCAACAGGCGGCGGTGCAGTTTTAAGAGAAGAAAATGTTCGCCGTCTCAGGCGTAACGGCAGAATATTCTTCCTGAATGCAAACCCCTCAAGACTTCGCGCAACAGAAGACAGACCGCTTTCCGATACCAATGAAAAGCTTAAAAAGCTATATAACGAAAGAATCGGCATATATAAAGCTACTGCCGATGTAATTGTTCCCGATACAGAAAAACCAGAAGATGAAGCTGAATATATTTCAGCCATACGAACGGAGCTGATGTTATGAAAATTCTTGTAGTAAACGGACCGAATCTTAATATGCTCGGTATAAGAGAGCCCGACCACTACGGAAAAGAAACATATACCGACCTTGTTGAAAAAATCCGTAATTATTGCGACACAAGGAATATAGAGGTTAAATGCTTTCAATCCAACCACGAGGGTGACATAGTTGATGAAATACAGAGGTCATATAACAACACAGACGGAATTGTAATCAATCCGGGTGCTTATACTCATACAAGCATCGCAATATTAGATGCCCTGAAAGCCGTAAACATCCCCACTGTCGAGGTGCATATTTCCAATTTGGCTGAGCGTGAGGAATTCCGACAAATAAGCTATGTGCGACTTGCCGCAGAAAAAGCCATTATAGGTCACGGCACAGACGGATACCTGGAAGCAATAGATTTTTTAACAGAAGGAAGATAAAATGACAGTAAATTTCAAACCCTGTAAGCTATACGGCTGCATTGAGGCGCCATCTTCAAAAAGTATGGCTCACAGATATCTTATAGGTGCGGCTCTGTCAGGAAAAAAATGCACGCTTTCAGGCATCAGCTACAGCGAGGATATACTTGCAACCATTGATTGCCTTAAAGCATTGGGTACTGACATCACTATTCAGGATGACACACTCATTATTGAGCCCGAAAATTTTATGAAAGTCCGGCACGATACCTTAGAGTGCAGAGAAAGCGGAAGCACACTCCGTTTTTTCATTCCCCTTGCCCTTTGTATGGACAAGGACATTACTCTTCGGGGAAGTGAACGACTATTTGAGAGACCTCTTGATGTTTATGAGGACCTCTGCCGGGAATACGGATTTAAATTTATAAAAGGGAAAAATTCCGTAACAGTTCAGGGCAAGCTCAGAGGCGGAAATTACAAGGTACGCGGAGATATCAGCAGTCAGTTCATCACAGGCCTTATTTTTGCCCTTGTTTATTCGGGAGAAGCTTCTTCTATTGAAATTATCCCCCCTTTCGAAAGCCGCTCATATATCAATTTAACCATTTCTGCATTGAAAAGCTTCGGTGTAACCATAGATTTTTCTGACAGATATACAATCAAAATAGAAAAATCGGAAATGAATGCTTTTTCGGGAAGAATTGAGGGCGACTATTCCAATGGGGCATTTCTTGATGCCTTCAACTATACAGGCTCAGATATAAAAATCGAAAATCTGAACCCCGAAAGTCTTCAGGGAGACAAGGTGTTTTACGAATATTTCCGAATGCTTACCGAAGGCACTCCGACTCTTGATATATCCGATTGCCCCGACCTGGGCCCTGTGCTTTTTGCTTTAGCCGCCCTGAAAAACGGAGCAACCTTCACAGGAACAAACCGATTAAAGGCAAAGGAAAGCGACCGTGGAGCCGCTATGAATGAAGAGCTTTCAAAGCTTGGGGGCGGATTAATTATGGGAGATAACACCATAACCGTACCAAAGCAGAAGCTCTCTTATACGGGTAAAGCCTTGAACGGACACAACGATCACCGCATCGTAATGGCTCTGTCAGTAATTCTTTCCCACACGGGCGGAGCAATTGAGGGGGCTGAAGCAGTAAGAAAAAGCTACCCCGATTTTTTTGATAATATAAAGAAACTTGGTGCAAAGGTAGAAATAATATGATTGTAGATACAAGTAAAAAAATATTAATTGTCGGTCTCGGACTTTTAGGCGGAAGCTATGCAAAAGTATTGAAAAGATTCGGCTTTCACATCAGCGCTATTACCAAGGAGCAAAGCTCAATAGACTATGCGCTCAAAGAAAACATAATAGATGCAGGCTCCACAGAGCTTGATGAAAAACTGATAAGCGAAGCTGACCTTGTTATTTTTGCCCTTTATCCTCATATTTTCGTAGAATGGATTGAGCAGAATCAGAGCCTTCTCAAAAGCGGCGCTCTGATTACCGATGTTACAGGCGTTAAAAGCAGCATCGTATACAAGCTTCAGAGTATTCTTCGCGAGGATGTAGAATATATAGCCGCACACCCTATGGCAGGTCGAGAGGTGTCCGGAGTAGAGAACAGCACCGACAAAATGTTTATCGGTGCCAATTACATAGTTACTCCTACTGACAAAAACACTCCTGAAGCTATTATGACGTGTATGGAGCTCGGCAGATTACTCGGGTTTTCAAATGTTACCACTCTCTCACCCGAGGAACACGATGAAATGATCGGCTTTCTTTCACAGCTGACACATTGTATCGCCATAACATTGATGACCTGCAACGATAAGGAAAATATGGAGAAATTTACCGGTGATTCATTCAGAGACCTTACCCGTATCGCACGGATAAATGACCTTATGTGGAGCGAATTATTCATAGCAAATAAGCCTGCGCTTTTAGAGCAAATGGATTTGTTTATCAATAAATTCAACGAGCTTAAAGCTATGCTGGAAGCGGATGATATTGATGGTATGAGAAGGATGATGCGCCACTCCACCCAAAGGCGTGCTTTATTTGACAAAAAATAAACGAGGGACAATACTATGATACGAAAAGCAACAGAAAAGGATATACCAAAGATTGAGGATTTGCTCTCACAGGTAGATATGGTTCACCACAAGGGCAGACCTGATATTTTCAAAATCGGCAGAAAATACTCCGCAGAGGAATTAAAAAATCTTTTAAGCAATGAACAAAGACCTATACTTGTTTCGGTAAACGAAAAGGATGAGGTAACGGGCTACTGCTTCTGTATTATCCAACAACACATCAATAACTCTGTTCTCACTGATATAAAAACCTTATATATTGATGACCTTTGTGTTGATGAGAATTTACGCGGTAAGCATATAGGCAAAGAGCTTTATAACAGAGCTGTCAGCCTCGCCAGGGAAAACGGATGCTATAATCTGACTCTGAATGTGTGGAGCTGCAACCCTTCTGCCATGCGCTTTTATGAGTCCTGTGGTCTTGTTCCCCAAAAGGTAGGAATGGAGCTTATCCTGAATAAAGGTGAATAAAAATATAAAAATCAATAAACGACATAAATCGGGAACGAGGACATCTCCTCTTTCCCGATGTATTTTTAATACACTATCGAAATTATAGATAATAAACATCAAAATCATTCGTTTGACTAATGGCGTTTCAGGAGTTACAATAAAACACAGATAAAACAAGTCCCGGATTAATTAAAATCCGGACTTACAGTAGGAGGAAACAAAAATGACACAAGCACAAACTTACACAATCGTTGCACTTGCCGCTTATGCTATTGTAATGATAATCATTGGTTGTTTCAGCTACGGGAAATCAAAAACACTTGACAGATTCCTTATTGGTGGCAGAAACATCGGCGCGTGGGCAACAGCCTTTGCTTATGGCACTACATATTTTTCTGCCGTTGTATTTGTAGGATATGCAGGTCAGCACGGATGGAATATCGGTATCGGAGCTATATGGATAGGTATCGGTAATGCGATACTCGGTTGCCTTCTTTCCTGGCTTCTGTTTGCAAACCGCACAAGAAAAATCACAAAAAAGCTCGGTGCAAGAACAATGCCCGATTACTTTGAAAAAAGATACAATTCAAAGGGTATGAAAATAATGTCTTCCGTAATTATTTTCGTTTTTCTCGTTCCTTATTCAGCAGCAGTTTACAAAGGTCTCGGCTCACTTTTCAGTGCAATTTTTCCGGGCGTGGAAACCTGGATATGGATGCTTTTAATTGCTTGTCTTACTGCAATTTACCTTGTAGCAGGTGGCTATATCGCAACCTCTTACACCGACCTTGTCCAGGGTGTTGTTATGATATCGGGTGTTATTTTACTTGTTATTGCCGTTCTCAGACACGGTAATGTAGGCGGTCTTGCAGGACTTATAGAAAACCTTTCCGCCTTTAAACCACTTCCGGATGATCCTAACCCCATAACAGGCAGTCAGCTCACAAACATCTTCGGAGGCTCATCCTTCAGATTCCTTTGCTTCAATATTATGCTTACAAGCTTCGGTACCTGGGGACTTCCTCAGATGATAGGCAAATTCTACGCCATCAAGGATACTGCAGCTATTAAACGCGGTACAATTATTTCTACAATTTTCTGTGCGGTTATCGGTTGTGGAGCATACCTTATCGGCTCAACCTCGAGACTTATTCTCGGCGGCAAACTTCCCGAGGGCGGTATTGATGCAGTTATCCCCACACTTCTTATGGAGGTTCTCGGCAACGGAACACTGGGAATTATTCTTCTTGCCATTATTATGGTACTTCTCCTTTCTGCTTCAATGTCAACCCTTCAGTCAGTTGTTCTCACCTCTGCTTCCGCAGTTGCAGTTGACCTTATACCCGCAGTAAGAAAGAAGCCCACAAAGCCTGAGACACAGATGCTTCTCACAAGACTTCTCTGCCTTACATTTGTTGCATGCTCCTTCATTTTCGCAACACGAAACATTCCCATTATCGTGAGCCTTATGTCCTTCTCCTGGGGACTTGTTTCAGGATGCTTCATAGGTCCGTACATCTGGGGACTTTTCTCGAAGAAAATAACAAAAATCGGAGCTTTCTCAGGTATATTTGCAGGACTTCTCACAGTCGGCGGTGCAACACTTGTTATTTCCGTAAATTCAGGCTTTTCTGCTGCCGCCGCAAAATCTCCTGAAATGGGAGTTGCCGCTATGGCTATCTCTTTTGTGGTTGTTCCTCTTGTCAGTGCTCTTACCCAAAACAAAAAAGCAGATACAGAGCGCGTGGATAAAATCTTTGAATGTCTTAAGGAATCATAATACATACAATAAAACATTCAAGGAGCAGACTTTTCAGATCTGCTCCTTGAATGTTTTTATTTCTTAATAACAGGCAACAAGAAAATCAATCAAGAGCATCCACTATGCCGCCTAAAAGTGAGCCAAGTGCTCCTGCTGTTTTGCTTCCTGCGGTATCCGGTACAGAAGGTGTATCGGAAGAAAAGGGTAACGAGCCGATTGTTCTGTCAACGGGTGCAAGAAGTACCTTTCCGGTACCACGATATACATTCACAAAGCCCTCTCCCGATGCCGCAGAGCCAACAAGTGATTTACCTGAACGCTCAACAGTAAAGCTCAAAGTATCACTCCAGGCAATAGCAAAGCTGCCATCCACCTTAAGAACATCATTATCAAGCTCAATCTCAATAAGCTCCTCCTGAGGACAACGGCATTCAAGAACAGCAACTCCGTTACCATCAAGAGCCAGATTAAATAAGCCCTCACCACCAAGAACAGCGGAAGAAACGTTGGAACGGGCAACAAGCTTTTGTCTTATTGAGCCATCACAAGCAAGGAAAAGCCCATCATCCAGAACAACCCTCCCGTTCCATTCACTTGTATCGAGTAAAATAATATGTCTGTATGTAGGCTCAAGAACCAATACACCGTCACCCACATACTCGGGCTTAATTGCACTTTCACCGGTAACCTTACCTTTAACCAGCTTTCCCAGGAAATCTCCTGCGCCTTTTACACCTGTTGTAGCCTTCACATTACCTACAGTCCACTGCATTGCACCTGCCTGACACACAACACCATTTGATTTTGAAAGGTCACAGATAACCTGTCTTTTTCTGATATTCATTTCATCACAAAAATATGCAGTCATTGCAGTTGCAGGAGAAACACTAAGGTCTCTCTTGTACTGAGCAACCTGAAAAGGCCCTTTTTCAGCAATAACGGTAATATCATCATTGTTTGTAAAGTTATTAATCTTAAACATCTGTACCACTCCCAAAATTAATTTGTAATATAATTATAGCACCCGCAATTAATAAAAATCAAGACTATTGTACATAAGGCTTTTGTAACGATTATAGATAGTCGAAACAGTGTAAAGCACACTGTTTCGTAACCAAATCTTTGATTTGGTTTTGGATTTTCTTCGAAAATCCGACTATAATCCTTTGAATGAATGTAGTGCAAAATTGTAATTAAGAAATACAATTTTGCAAAAGCCGATAAAGAATCGGCTTTTACGAAACGCAGATGCGTTTCGACATAC
>JAZSCI010000313.1:0-12270 GCA_045602865.1 Acutalibacteraceae bacterium | reverse complement strand
CAATTGTCTTCCTAAGACCGCTTGGCCTCCGACTTTGACATATCAGCAAATTTTCTAAAAGATGCTTCGAGGTTTTCAAGAGTTTTGAAATACTCCATATGGTCCTGGTCAATATTAAGAATGACGCTGATATCGGGGGTGAGGTCAAGGAAAGTATCTTTATATTCACAAGCCTCGCAAACCAGAATATCACTTTTTCCGACTCTGCCGTTAGTGCCTGTAAGAGGGAGTTTTCCGCCTATAACTGCAGAGGGGTCAAAATCGTTGTCTATTAAAATATGAGTAAGCATTGATGTAACGGTGGTTTTGCCGTGAGTTCCGCAAACACCGATGCAGTTATCATATTTTCTTGTGAAATACCCAAAAAGCTTACTGCGCTCAAAGGTGGGAATACCGCTTTCCTTTGCTGCCACAAGCTCAGGATTATCAGGAAGAAGAGCCGCGGTGTAAACAATCATATCAGCACCATCAATATTCTCTGCTCTCTGTCCCATTGCTACGGGAATACCCAGGTCACGGATTCTTTTCAGGGTGTCGGATTCGTTGTTGTCAGAGCCTGAGAGCTTATGTCCGTGAGAATGGAGAATTTCAGCCAGTGGACACATACCGCTGCCACCGATACCGATAAAATGAATTCTTTTTGCGCTTTTGATAACATCATCTATAAGCATTATATTCATCCTTTCAGAAAGAGGATTTGTTGTTTTGTATATTGTACAATAAATATATGAAAAAATAAAGGCTTTATTTTATGATACCCGAAAGATTGTATTTCTCTGCAAATCTGTTGAGAATATATCCGAAGATTCCGCAGGAAATAACCTCGCCTATGAAGACGGTCAGGTAGATAAACCAAACAGCATCTTCCACACCGTAAACATAAATAAGTACAGGGGGTACTATAAGTGTGTTGGCTATAATCGGCGGCAATAATGAGAGTATTCTGTGCTTCCTGAGGGTATAGGTGCCTATGCCGCCGAGAAGAGTGGCAAGACTTCCGAAAATAATGTCCCAGAACGCACATCCCGTAAGAAGATTTGCAAGAATACATCCTGCAAAAAGTGCAGGGACAGCCGCCTTCAGGTGTCGGGGCAGAATAGTCAGCGCTTCTGAAAATCTCAGCTGAACAACTCCGCTTGACAGTCCTAATGCAGATGCTAAGAAGGTAAGCACCACATAAAGGCAGGAAATAATTGCGCCGATGGCTAATTGGGTTGTTTTTCTTTTAGCTTTCATTTTAATCACTCCGTAGTTTTTTTGTTTGATGCTTACCCGTAAAGGCAATACATCTATGTGAGGATGGTCACGAACTCACATTTTATATAAAAAACGCAACAGAAATTTGGTTATTATCCCGTGCGATTTTTATTGAATTTATTTTTTTATGGTGGTATAGTAATAGTATATAACTAAATATGGTAATAGGTCAAGGCTAAAATGCTTTGGTATCAAGGAGATGTATACAATGATTAATGTTACAATATGGAACGAAGGCAGGCACGAAAAGTCTGATGCAGAGGTAGGGGCAGTTTATCCTGCAGGTATTCACAGCTGTATTGCTGAATTTCTCGGAAAAGCAGATTCAGAGCTGAATATCCGTACCGCTACTCTTGATGATGAGGCAAACGGACTTCCTGATGATGTTCTCAATAATACCGATGTTCTTCTCTGGTGGGGACATATGGCACATGATGAGGTACCGAATGAGCTTGTCGAGAAGGTTTATAACCGTGTAATGTGCGGTATGGGCTTTATCGCACTTCATTCTGCTCATTTCTCCAAGCCCTTCAGAAGACTTATGGGTACTACCTGCTCACTTAAATGGCGGGATGGAGACAGAGAGCGTCTGTGGTGTATTGCACCTTCTCATCCTATTGCAAAGGATGTTCCCGAGTATATCAATATTCCTGTTGAGGAAATGTATGGCGAGCGCTTTGATATTCCCGAGCCGGAAGAGACAGTTTTTATCGGATGGTTCAAGGGCGGAGAGGTTTTCCGTTCCGGATGTTGTTGGAGAAGAGGTCTCGGAAAAGTGTTCTATTTCCAGCCCGGACACGAAAGCAATCCTACATATCATATACCCGAGGTGCAGAAAATAATCCTCAATGCAGTGCATTGGGCAGCACCCCAGCTTGTAGTAGATTCAATCGAATGCCCCTGGGTAGAATCTGTTGAAGAAAACTACACAGGCGACAACAAGTAATTTTATCATATTAAAAATATATTATCAATAAAATGCTGAATATTTTTAAAATCCCGTTTTTGAAAATATTCCGTTAGAAAGGAAGATAGGAATGGAAGATTTAAAGGTTTTTTTGTTTCAGGGAGATTCGATTACCGATGCCGGCAGAGACAGAGACCGCGATGATAACTACGGATATGGTTATGCTAATTTGTTTGCAGCTGAAATGGCTTTTGAGCATCCTCACCAATTTAAGTTTTATAACAGGGGAGTCAGCGGCAACAGAATAATTGATATGTATGCACGAATCAAAAAGGATATAATTAATCTTCGCCCTGCATATATTTCATTTCTTATTGGCGTTAATGATGTGTGGCACGAGTTTTCGGAGAAAAATGGTGTAGGAAACGGCAAGTATGAGGCTGTTTACTGTGTGCTTATAGATGAAATCAGAGAAGCCCTTCCGGATGTTGAGATATTTATTCTGGAGCCGTTTGTACTTCCCGGAAGCGGCACCAGTGTCAATTGTGATTACAGGCTTTTCCGTGAAGAGGTTGAAAAGAGAGCTAACACAGCTAAGGAGGTAGCCGAGAAATTCAACCTTACCTTTATACCTCTGCAGAAGCATTTCGATGAGCTTTCCGCAGATGGCGATACGTCTTACTGGTTGGCGGATGGTGTTCATCCAACCGCTGCAGGTCACGCAGTTATCAAGAGAGAGCTTAAGAAAGCGGTAACAGAAAAGCTCGGTCTTTGATTTATAAGTTAATTAATGAACAAACAACGCTGTGTCGGTTGATAATCGACACAGCGTTGTTTTAGATTGTTGACTCATCAAAGAATAATAGGCTTTTCGCAATTTTCAGGAGAAGCAATCCGGAGTATATAATCTCTGTTTTCCAGTGCTCCCATTTCGCAAAGGGCTGCGGTGGCGCAGTTGTAGGCAAGCTCCGGGGTGTTGTTCTCGCGGCTGAGATGTGCAAGAACAAAATGAGTTGTACCCTTATTTACAAGCGCTCTGAGTAAATCGCAGCAGGCATTGTTGGAAAGGTGTCCCATATCCGAGTCTATTCTCCTTTGAAGCTGATAGGAATACGGACCATTCCGAAGCATATTCTTGTCGTAGTTTGATTCTAAATACACAAGCTTACATCCTGTGATTTTTGCCAGTGTTTCGGTGGGAAGATAGCCGGTATCTGTAGCTATGGCTATACGGGTTGTCCCATCGGAGCCGGTTATTATGTAGCCTCTTCCATCGGTACAATCGTGGGATGTGCAGAAGGCTTCTATCTTAAGCCCGTCTATGTATACCGGTGAATCGTTCAGTGCGATATCCGTGTGCTTGCCAGTAAGGATTCCCTTCTGCTTGAGTGTCAGAAGTGTACCTGTGGAGGCGTATACAGGGATATTATATTTAGCGGCAAAAACACTCAGTCCTTTGATGTGGTCGGAATGCTCGTGTGTAATGAATATTGCCTTTATTGATGTTGGCTCAATATTCGTTTTTATGAGCATTTCTGTAATTTGCTTGGCACTTCTGCCTACATCAATGAGAATACCGCTTCCGTGTTCTCCTATGTAAACAGAATTGCCGCTGCTTGATGAAAACAGCGGACAAAACTTTATCATATTGATTAATCCTCTTCAAATTCTACTTTTTTTATGTCGGCACCTAATGCAGAGAACTTCTCTACAAGGTTTTCATAGCCTCTGTCAATAAGCTTGATATTATCAATTGTTGTCTGACCTTCTGCCATAAGACCTGCAACAACAAGTGCCGCACCTGCACGAAGGTCGGTAGCAGTAACAGATGCACCCTTAAGGGGCACTTTCTTGGAGATAACTGCAGATTTGCCGTTTACAATAATATCTGCACCCATTCTTTTGATCTGATCCACATACTGGAATCTGCTATCCCACACAGACTCTTCAACAATGCTCTGTCCCTCGCAGGATGTGAGAAGTGTAACAATCTGGGGTTGCATATCGGTAGGGAAACCGGGGTGTGGAGCCGTTATTACTTTAACGGACTTTAACGGGGTTGAGGTTGGGCGGAATACACGGATGGAGTTGCTGTCCTCATCCTCGATTACAGATACGCCACATTCCTCTAATTTGTTTGTTATTGATTCCAGATGCTTGGAAATAACATTATGGAGTCTTATGTTACCGCCTGTTGCGGCTACCGCCGTCATAAATGTGCCGGCCTCAATCTGGTCGGGAATAATGGAGTAGGTAGTGCCGTGGAATTTGTTTACACCTTTGATTTTTATTCTGTTAGTACCTGCTTCCTTGATGTCGGCACCGATAGAGTTGAGGAAGAGTGCCACGTCAACGATGTGCGGTTCTTTGGCAACGTTTTCGAGAACTGTTGTTCCGTCTGCAGTAACAGCCGCCAGCATAACGTTTATGGTAGCGCCAACGGATGTAACATCAAAGGTGGTGCCTGCACCCTTGGGATTGGTGCATTTGGCAGTTACTATACCGCCTTCAATTTTTATGGCGGATCCAAGCGCTTCAAAGCCCTTAAGGTGTTGGTCTATAGGTCTTTCACCAAAGTAGCAACCACCGGGAAGGGGAACGCATGCCTCACCGAATTTAGCCAGGAGAGCACCGATCATATAATATGATGCGCGAAGTCTCTGAGATAATTCCTCGGGAATAGGCGCGGGCTTTACTTCAGAGTTGTCAATAATAATTACACCCTTTTCGTTTTCGGGGCGTGTTATTTTAGAGCCCAGGTACTCAAGAATTTTAATCATAGAGTTTACGTCCCTGATATCCGGAACGTTTTCCAGTCGAACAGGTGCATCGGCAAGAACTGATGCGGCGATTATAGGTAATGCGGCATTTTTTGCACCGCTGATAGTAACATCGCCGTTAAGCTCGTTTCCACCGGTAATGACATATTTATATATCTTT
Organism: Acutalibacteraceae bacterium; assembly: GCA_045602865.1. GTDB lineage: Bacteria > Bacillota > Clostridia > Oscillospirales > Acutalibacteraceae > DTU089. The sequence continues at coordinate 7,166 of JAZSCI010000313.1, read as the reverse complement.
CCCATTTTCACATCTCCTTGATTCAGATTTTATATTAAAAAAAGTCGGATTTGTTTTTTTACAGTATAGCACTTCATGTTAAAAAAATAAAGTGGAAAAACCCATATATTGGGGGAAATTTACAGATTAATGAAAATAAAAGGTAAGTACAAGCTTTAGATGTTTTGCTCTATGAGTTCAAGAGCGATTTGCCTGAGCTCATCAAGAGAGCTTATGAGACCTATCCTTGAACGATAGTTTGCCGCACCGTGCAAGCCCTTTGTGTACCAGGCTGCGTGCTTTCTCGCTTCAAGAATACCTGAATGCTCACCCTTGTATTCGCAAAGCTTTTCTATGTGCCTGAGCATAACAAGCATACGTTGTGAAACGGGGGGCTCGGGCAATATGGTTTCGTGCACAAGATAAGCATTTACCTGAGAGAAAACCCAAGGTCTGCCTAAAGCACCTCTGCCGATCATAACCATATCACAACCGGTAGCTTCCATTAAACGGGCGGCTGAAATGCCATCGGTTACATCTCCGTTTCCGATAACAGGAATGGAAACAGCCTCTTTGACAAGTCGTATAATTTCCGTGTTTACCGGTGGGGCATACATCTGCATTTTTGTTCTGCCGTGAACGGTAATAGCAGCAGCTCCTGCATCCTCGCATCTTTTGGCAAGCTCAACGGCATTTATGTGCTCATCATCCCAGCCGGAGCGGATTTTAACAGTTACGGGAACAGTAGAAACCTCTGCTACGGCTTTTACGATTTCTGCTGCAAGAACAGGATTTTTCATAAGTAGTGCGCCGCCACCCGAGGAGGCAACCTTGGGCGCGGGGCATCCCATATTGATATCAATAAATTGAGGGGAATATTCCAATGCTTTTTTTGCGGCAATTGCCATTGTTTCCGGGGAATTGCCGAAAATCTGTGAACCGGCAGGTCTTTCGGTATCGGTAATGGAAAGCAGCTCCTTGCTCTTTTTGTCTCCTAAGCTGATACCCTTAGCGCTTGCCATTTCGCACACAGTATATGCGGCGCCATAGCTCCTGCAAAGCTCGCGGAAGGCTCTGTCGGCAACGCCGGCAAGGGGGGCGAGGGCGGCTTTTTCTTTTATTTCCAATTGTCCAATTTTCATCTATTTTCTCCAAGGCTCAGTTCTGCCCAATGTTTTTTTAGGGCTTTAAAGGATTCTTCGCTGATACGATGCTCAATTTTACAGGCATCCTCTGCGGCTTGTTTTTCGCTGACACCCAGCTTTACAAGAAAGTCTGTAAGCATAGTGTGGCGTTCAAACATATTCAGTGCAACATCTTGCCCGGCATCTGTAAGGGTAATATAGCCCTTATCATCGACGAGAATATACCCGCCCTGCCTGAGCAGTCCGATAGCACGGCTTATGCTGGGCTTTGAATAGCCCATTTCCTCGCATATGTCAATGGAGCGGATGCTCCTGCCGTTTTTCGTGAGCATATATATTGTTTCAAGATACATTTCACCGGACTCTTGTAAATGCATAAATAAAAAACTTCCTTTTAGTTCATTTGAATATATCTTACCACAGATAGGTGCAAAATACAACAACGATACATAAAATAAAAAGGATGTTTTCACCTGAATAAGGGCGATACATCCTTTTTGTCCATTGAATATTATTTCTTAAGATTTTTAATCCTTGAACTAATCTTTTCTGTGAATGAAAGAGCGGTTTTTTCCTTGACCATAAGCTCCTTTATCTCGAAAACTTCTGTGGAAAGAGCTGCCTTATCACTTTCGTAAAGGTCGAAAATCCTTCCGTCAGGAAGCTCTGTGATACAGGAATATATGTAGGTAAAGGGCTTAAGAGTGGTGGTTATTTTCTTGCTGTAGCTCCAGGTGATGCGGTTGCCTTCATCAAAGGTGCCTACCTTGATAACTCCACGCTTTCTTATTTTTTCGGCAGGATACGAGATTACAACGGCGGACTTGCCATCTATCTCCTTGCTATAATTTATTATGGAGAACTGACAGTTTGAGCAGTAGGACAAAGCCTTGTCGAGAGTATATTTGCCCCAGCTTTCGCCAAAATCCGTTGAGTCGCAGTAACCGATATAGCCTGCGATATTTCTTGAGAACATACGGATTGTGTTGTTGTGAAGAAGCACCATCTGAGACTCTGAGCTTTTTCCGGCAAGTCCCACCTTGTTTGCCTTTTTTGAACGCTTCCAGGTTTCTCCGCCGTTATCTGTGTAAATAACGCTTGTGTATTCTGTCCTGTCGTTATTGTCGTATATGGTGAAAATAACTCTGTTTGTACCGTTCATATTTACGGACAAGCCTCTTCCCGGAGAGAAGCCGGTGAAGCCTCGTGAATCGATTTCTGTGTTTATGATTTTGCCGTAGGACCAGGTTTCACCGTTATCATCACTTGTTTTTATCCACAAGTAATATGTAGGATAGAGCTTGAGAGGGGAGTAAGCATAGAATACATTTGCTTTGATATCCTTGTCGCTGAGTACACCATCCTTCTTCATCTGCTTTATGATAACCGGTGAGTATGTGCCGTTTTCAGCTTTGTAAAGGCAGTAATCTCTGTCAACATAGTAGTTTTCAAAAATCTCATTGTCTGCAAATTTTCTTACGGGTGCCATATTGTCCTCACCAAAGGAGTCAATATAGTAGGGATAATGTGCCTTGTCAAGGGTTGTGCTTTCTGCTTTGTCGGGAGAGGTAAGCGCACAAAGTACAAGCTTTCCGTCAATGTAGCCGCTTCCCTTTCCGTATGTACCTGCAGACCATAAGCCCATATACGCGGGACAGGCATCGCAGGCGTGGTATATACGCCCGGATTCATCCTGAACGAGGGCAGAATCAATAAAGGATGCAGATGTGGGGATAGCTACATTGTAATCTTCATCCTCCATATCATCGAAATGGTTTACAAAACAAGGCTCTGACCAGGTTTTTCCGTTGTCATCAGAGTATCTGACGGCGGTTTCAATATTTGCAGGATCATCCGTGCCGTTGCCGTAACGGATGTCTGCACCTGCGAGGATTCTTCCGCTTTTAAGAGTAATAACGGAAGGAATGCGAAAAAGAGAGCTGTTTGCAGTTCCTGCTGCATAAGGATTTGTGTAAGTTTTCATTTTATATCACCTTAATTATAAAAGTCGGAATGTTTTAACCTCAAAGGGTGTGATGCTGAAGGTGAGCCTGTTACCATTGGCGCACAATTCATTTTCATCAACCTCCATAAGGTTGCATTCGTATATTTTTGAGAAGGGGAGATTGATTGTGAGGGTTCTTTCGCCGCGGACTCTTCGGCTCTGGTAAACTCTCACAATAATTCCGTTGCCGTCCTGAGCTTGCTTTACTGCATCGATAATAATATCGTTGTTGTCGCAGCTTATGTAGCTGTGACTCTGAGGAAGAGTGCCCTTCTGTGCATTTACGGGAATAGCGGTAAGGGGGAAGTTCAGTCTGAATGCTTCCTGAACTGTTCCACCGGTCTGCCATGTGCCTGCGTGGGGATAATAGGAATATGTGAATTTGTGATATCCTAAATCTCCGTATCTGTCAGGAGTTGTGGGGGCGCGAAGGAGAGTGATTCTCATTCTGCTATTGAGAATATCGTAGCCGTATTTACAATCATTGAGAACAGATACACCGTAATCGCCCTCGGAAAGGTCTGCCCACTTGTGGGCGCACTGCTCGAAGCGAGCCGCATCAAATGAGGAGTTGCGGTGTGTAGGTCTCTTGATAGCACCGTGTGCAGATTCAAAGGTTGCCTCTGTGTTAAGGATGTTGACATCAAATGCCGCCTTCATAACCTTGTCGCGCTCCTGCCAGTCCACCTCTGTTTCAAACATAAGCTGTCTGCTGCCGGCATAGAGGATAATGTTCTGTGCAATAGTGGACTTGTTGAATTTTCTTACAACCCGAAGAACGGCTCTTACAGGTGAACTCTCAGTGACTTCAACACTTTCTGCGGTATCAAGTACCCATTTTTTCTTTTCGTAGTTCTGCTCAAGATTCCAAGCAGTTTCGTGAATACATTTATCAATGAAAATTGAAATAAGGTTACCTTTACCTGCAAGTGTTTCACGGTTGTTCTCTTTGTCAAAGATGGAAGTGAGAATACCGTTTTCATCGTATGCAACTCTGAGAATATCGTTCTCTATGATGCCGTTGCCGATTTTTACACATTCTGCAGGTGCTTCTTCATTGAATGCAAAGAATTTGTAGCCCATAGGCGGTACCTTGTCCGCAATAAATTCTGTGTATTCCTCTCCGTTAAGGGTGAAGCTTCTTGAATGTGCACCGATTTTTCTGTTGCCCTTGAAGGTTACGGGAGAAGTAGCTTCATCGGAAAGCATATTCCATACAATAACACCATCGTTTTCTGCAGAAATGTTTGCAGTAATTCCGTTGAGTGCGCTGCTGAAAAGCTCCGTCTCTTCCTTCTTAAGCTTATCAAAGTCGGGACGGCAATCCTCCATAGCCTCGTGAATTGAGGTTCCGGGAAGAATATCGTGGAATTGGTTTTTCAGGAACAGAAGCCAGAGGTCCTGGATTTTCTCAATATTATATCCGCCGCCGAAAACTCCCGCCATTTCGCAACGGCTGAGCATAAGCTCGTTTTCGCGGTTAGCGTTTTTGATGAAGCCCTGACTTGTGTAGGTGCCTCGGTGGTTTTCGTAATAAAGCTCATCACAGTATGTGGGAAGCTCATCACGAACCTTTTCAGCCTCTGCAAAAAATTCCGAGGGATGTCCCATTTTTGTTTTGGGGAGTCCCGGGAAATTTTTTAGTCTTTTTGCGTTTTCAAGCATTCTGTAGGTGCTTCCGCCGCCGCCATCACCGTAGCCGAACATACCAAAGCCTGTTTTGAGAACATGCTTAAGGTCATTGTTGTAGGAAGCATCACAAACCTGCTTGGGATCAAAATCACCCTGATAGTGTGAACGCTGGTTGAGTGCGAGAATTTCGGAGCCGTCTGCGCCCTTCCAGTTGAAAACGGTGTGGGGGAAGCGGTTTGTGTCCTGATTGAGAAGCTTGGTGGTAATGAAATATTTCATACCGCTTTTCTTGATAATCTGAGGAAGCGCATAGGAAAAGCCGAAGCAGTCGGGAAGCCAGTATGTATCAGAGGATACACCGAATTCCTTAAGGAAGAACTCCCTGCCGTAAAGAAGCTGTCTTATCATACTTTCACCGGAGGCGATGTTTGTGTCACACTCAACCCAGGTGTTGCCCACAATGTTCCATTGACCGTTCTTTACCTTTTCTTTGATTCTCTCGTAAAGCTCGGGATAATTTTTCTTTATCATATCATAGGCAATAGCCTGACTCTGTGTAAAGGTGAATTCGGGATAAACATCCATAAGTGCAAGATTGTTTGCAAAGGTTCTTGCGCTCTTTCTCTCGGTTTCCTGTACTCTCCAGAGCCACGCAATATCAATGTGGCTGTGTCCGTCAAAAATAACCTGAGAGGATGGGGTGTACTCGATTTCGGAAAGCTTTTTGTCGAAATGCTCACAGGCAAGGGCTATGGATTTTCTCGTTTCTTCCTCAGGGAAGTCAAAGTCAACAAGATGAAGTGAGTCATCAAGCACCTTGTAAACACTTTCCTTTATGAATTCATCCTTGATAAGGGGAAGAGCATCCCAGGCGGTAACACAGTTGAGGTAGAATTTTTCACAGATAATATCAACTGTGGCAAAATTTGCAAATTTAAGGGTGTATTCACATTCCTTGATGCCTTCCATACCCATATCACAGAAGCCTGCCGAGTCAACACAAGCCTCAAGCTCGATTTCCATAGGCTCACCGAAGGTGAGGAATTCAGGCGTGATGTTGACAGTTTCTCTGCCAACCCAACCGCTTTTTTCTCTTGAAGAAACGGAGTTTGCGATTTTTCCGTTTATTCTTACAAGGATTTCTCCGCCGAAATCAAGGTTGAGATATACTTTTTCTCCCTTGAAGCTTTCGGGGAGAGTAACCTGAGTTTTAAAAATACGCGCACAATCGTAGCGTGCAAGCCAATGGTCGCCAAGTCTGAGTGTTTCCTTGGTCTCGGGGTAGAATTTGTGGTTTCCCTCTCCAAGATAATCACCGTCATAGGTTTCCCATAGGGGCATATCAACTTTTTCCTTAAGGCAGTATTTGTTCAGCTGCTTGAGCATATCAAACAAAACTCCCTGCTTAGGTGTTTTCATAGGTATCAACTCCTGATGACATAATTATTCATAATACTAATAATACCATAAAGTAATACCCTCGGGCAATAAAAGGGAAGGAAAAAACAGGGTTAAAATATACCAAAATTTACAGTGATAAATTGGTATTGTTGATGGAATCCGATTTCTCCAAAAAAGGAAAAAATGCTTCTGTAAGGGAAAAAGAGATTTGGTATATTTACAAGAATTTATCGGAAGTGTATATTGAAGCTAAAGTGATTTTTAAAAAAGCAGCTGCAGTAACTGTAGGCTGTAAAATATTTTAGTGAATATAAAGGTGGTTTTTTTATGGAAAAGAAAAGCTTGCTAAAAAAACTTTTGATTGCAGCTTCCTGTGTTGTCGGGGCTTTGGTTTTAGGGTTTATCTCAATTTGTGTTGTTGTTCTTATAGAGGATAATACAAAAAAAGAAAACTATGTTCCTCAGACAACTACAGTTTATGAGCAGACCTTTGAGGTCGAAGAGGGTAAGGATGATTTTGTGAGTGGTGACAGTACACCGATTAGTATAAATCTTTCCTCACAAAGCCTTGAAGAGTTCGAAGGATTTTTGTCGAACATTAATGTGGATTATCAGTTTTCGGATAGCTACAACATAGATAAAGCTCTTCAGCTTCAGGAGAAGCTCACAAAACCGGCTCCCGAACATCACAAGTACGATGTACGCGTTAACGGAAAGGTTGACAGTAAGGTCTTGTATGATTTGGTTTTGAAAAACAACAAAGCGTTTTTGGAAACCTCAGAATCTGCCTGGTGTTACGAGGAATATTCAAGTGCCAAATTAACGGAATATTGCCAAAAAACGGCTGATATGCTTAACAAAATCCATGAAATGTATCCCGATATGGATTTTGATACTGTTTGTTGTTATATTCGTGATTTGAAGATTTTAGATAAAAAGGGCGCATTGGATTTTGCAGCAGTTGAGATTACCGTTAAGGTTCTCCACATTTGCGAGGATAAAAT
>JAZSCI010000312.1:0-4388 GCA_045602865.1 Acutalibacteraceae bacterium | reverse complement strand
CTTTCTTTCAGTCTCGCTAATGAGGCAATCGCTTTGCGATTTTGTGGGTAATACCCGCCCTTAATATGCGGCTCGAATATTTTAGCAAAAAGATTCGAAAATGTCAATAGGTGTTTCCGATTTCTTTTTGCAAGTCGATTTCTTTTTTTATATCATCCGGAAGAGGTGCGCTGAAGGTAAGCTCCTCTCTGGTGACAGGATGTGTAATGGTAATCTTAAGACAATGGAGAGCAGCCCTTTTTATACTCTCTGTTGTAGCTCCGCCGTACATATCATCGCCGACAAGAGGGTAGCCCACGTGGGAAAGGTGTACTCTTATCTGGTGTGTTCTGCCGGTTTCTGTTCTGATTTCCAGAAGCGACATATCCTGAAGCTTCTGAATTGTTTTCCAATGTGTGATTGCACGGTCACCCGATTCGCTGACTGCCCGTTCTGTTTTGTGAGGATCAGGGCGATATATTCCTATATCCACAGTTCCCGTTTCTTCCGGCTGTCCCCACACAAGTGCGTTGTAAACCTTTTGAAGTTTGCCGTTGAGAAAGGATGCGGCAAAGCTGTTTTTGGCGAAAATCACAACCCCCGAGGTGACCTTGTCAAGCCTTCCGATTGCTCTTCCTGCAGATGGCTCATTTTTTGTTTTCTGCAGATAGTTGGCTACTGCATTACACAGTGTGCCGTTTGGGTGGTTATAGGTGGGGTGGGTGGAAATGCCCGAGGGCTTGTTTACCACTAATATGTCATCATCCTCAAAAATGATTTCTATGGGCTCATCCCACAAAAGGGGCGATTGTGTATTTTCGGGAATGTGTATTTCAAGAGAGTCTCCCGTAAAGACCTTATCAATCATTCTGTGGTGCTTTCCGTTGAGTCGTACAGCTTCCTCCCTGCAGCGTAACGAGGTCACAAGAGCGGCAGAAAATTCAGCATACCCCCGCAGAAAATCAATAAGTCTTGAGTCATTATATTCTTCGGGAATTATAAAATTTAAGGTTCTCAACAATGCACCTCCCAATGTCGATAAAATTTATTCAAATGTATATACATTTTGTCAAAAAACGGCGAATGTTCAAAACTTTGTTCAAGTAAAGTAAATTGCTTTACAAAAAATCGGTATTTATCTACATTGTAAAGCTGAAAAACGGAAGTTGTGAACAATATAAACAGAGTTGTAAACATTGACAAGCTATTCTCTTGTCGAAGAAATATACATTTTCAAAGGGCGAAAATGTATATTTCTGGTAACTGAAAATAAATATACATTTATTATACGGGTTTATGGGTGTATATTCAGTAAAAATGTTAATGTGAAAAGCTATCAGATAATCGGGTGCTCGGATACCTTGCGCTCTGTGAATTTTGCAACGGCGCCAAAGCCTGCCTCACGGGCTATTTCATAAGCCTGAGGAATACCGAATCCGATTCGTTCTGCATAGTGAGAGTCGGAGCCTACGCTTACAAGTCTGCCACCAAGCTCCTTAAATCTCTTAACTGTTTCAAGAGTGGGGGAGGGCATATTGATAGGATATTTAAGTCCGCCCATATTGATTTCCAGCGCCTTATCCTTTTCGGCGCAGAGCTTGAGAAGGCAGTCTACCTTGTCGGAATATTTGTTGATATCCTCCACATATCCGCAGATATTATATATGTATCTGAAGGGGTATGTAATGTGTGCAAGAATGTCAAAATTACCCCATTGAAGCATATTGATTATTTCATCATAATACTCATTAATCATATCGGTGATGTTTATTCCGTCAAAGGATTTCATATAATAAAAATCCTCTCTGTTTCTCAGGTTGTGAATTGAGCCGATAACAACATCATAATTGTGTGCATCTAAAATCTTTTTTGCAAGAGCCTCATCGTAGTGGGGCTGGGCAAGCTCGATTCCGCGAAGGATTTCTATTTTTCCGTCAAAGGCAGATTTTGCCTTTGATACCTCAAAAAAGCTTTGCTTTGTGCGAAGGTCATACTCATCCTTGTAGAAATAGTCAACCTCACAATGGTCGGTGAATGCAACACAGGCTATTCCGTTAGCGGCTGCAACCTCAGCCATATATGTTGCTGAATGATTGCCGTCGGGAGAATTGTCCGTGTGAGTGTGCATATCGATAATTTTAATGTCGTTCATATATCCGTACTCCTTTGCATATACGAAATTTTTTCATCAACTATATATAATATCACACAAATAATAAAAATAACAGAGTTTATGGAGAAAAAGAAAAAATTTTGCGGATAATCTTTCCAAACAAAACAATGTGTGATAAAATGATAAACAATAGATTTTGAGAATATTCTAAAGGGAGTGATAATATGAAGCTTACTTTAAAAGCCAATTCAAAAATAAATCTGCTTCTGGATGTTACGGGAATCAAGAAAAACGGATACCACAGTCTTTTTACAGTTATGCAGTCTGTGAGCCTTGCTGATACTGTTACAGTAGAAAAGACAGAGGGCGAGGACATAACCGTTTCCTGTACGGTGGAGGGTGTTCCTACAGACAGAAGAAATATTGTATATAAATGCGCAGAACGATTTTTTGAATACGCAGGTATAACAGAAAACAAGGGTATTCATATTCATATCGAAAAGAGAGTTCCCTTCTGTGCAGGTATGGGTGGCGGAAGTGCCGATGGTGCGGCAGTTCTTGTGGCGCTCAATGAAATTTTTAAAACCTCCTATCCCGAGAAGGTTCTTTGCAGAATCGGTGTTAAGGTGGGGGCAGATATTCCTTTCTGTATTGTAGGCGGTACGGCACTTGCGCTTGATACAGGTGCAGTTGTGGCGCCCCTTCCCGATATGGGAGAATATTATATTGTTATTGTAAAGCCTCTTGATGGGGTATCTACTGCAGAAGCTTATGCGGCAGTAGATTCTGTTGAGAATATGAAGCATCCGAAAAATATGCAGATGCTGGAGCATCTGGCTGATGGAGAAACCGACCTTGCCCTTAAGCTTTGCAGTAATGTTTTTGAACAAGCCTTTGAAATCGCAGGCAGAGTGGATATAAAGGATATTATGAACAAAAACGGTGCCGCGGCATCCTGTATGACAGGCTCAGGCTCTGCGGTATACGGAATATTCAAGGAAAAAGCCCTTGCGGAAAAGAGCATTACCCAATTAAAGCCTATGTTTGAGAATGTGTATCTTTGCACTCCCGAGGCTATGGGTGTGGAAATAATTTCCCGTGATTGAATAAAACAGAAATTAACCGTCCAAAATCAATTTGAAAATAATTGATTTCGGACGGTGTTTTTTTATGAGAATTTTTAATTGTAAATCCTTTGACAGTCGCAGAGACCTTCTTTTTGCATCAATAGTTGTCATAGCCGTTGTGCTCTATATGGCAATATCCTGCTCATATTTTGCAGGTGCGGTAGAAAGCGTAAAGGCTGATGTGGTCAGGCTTCATATTCTTGCCAACAGTAATTCGGAATTTGACCAGAAGCTGAAGCTTAAGGTAAGGGATGCACTTTTAGAGACTAACGAGGAAATTGTAAGTCAGGGAGTGAGTGCAGAAAATGCACGGGAATATTTTGAGGAGTCCAAGGATAGGCTTTTATCTGTAGCAAGGTCCGTTATAAAGGAAAACGGTGCGGATTATGATGTGGACATTACTCTCGGAGAGGAATATTTTGAAACGCGACAATACGGAGATATGCTTTTTCCTTCGGGAGAATATACGGCGCTCAGAGTGATTATCGGAGAGGGAAAAGGGAGGAATTGGTGGTGCGTGATGTTTCCGCCCTTGTGCGTGGGTGCAGCTGATGAGGTCATAGCGGACAAAGAAAAATCCGCCGATTACCTGACCGAAGGCGGTTTGAAAATAGTAAGCGGCGGAAGAAAATATGTAGTTAAATTCAAGCTCCTGGAGCTGTTGGAGGAAATAAAGCACGGAGGAAGTACATCAGATTAAAGTGTTTCCTCGGCGTGTCTTGTTACGTGGCAGCCTATGTTGACGGCTACGGGAAGTCCTGCGATATGAGTGGGTGCGGCCTCTATATTTACCGCAAGTGCAGTGGTTTTTCCGCCAAAGCCCTGAGGTCCTATGTTTAAAGCATTGACCTCATCTAAAATCCTTTTTTCCAGCTGAGCATAAAATTCATCATTGTTAGGTGTTTGAATATCACGACAGAGAGCCTTCTTGGACAAAAGGGCTACACCCTCAAAATCGCTTCCGATTCCTACACCGAGAACAATGGGCGGACATGGATTTGAGCCTGCATCCTTTACAACTCCTACAATAAAGTCAACAATATTGTCAATTGTAGCAGATGGTGTAAACATTTTCAGCTGACTCATATTTTCACTGCCAAAGCCCTTTGGTGCGGCAATAAGTCGGATTTTGTCGCCGGGAACAATAGTTGTATGAATGAGCGCAGGTG
>JAZSCI010000311.1:0-6848 GCA_045602865.1 Acutalibacteraceae bacterium | reverse complement strand
TTATACCGCCTGCCTCGGTGTTTGTAACCGCGGTGTTTCTGATAGCGTCAAGAAGTGAGGTTTTACCATGGTCAACGTGTCCCATAACAACTACTACGGGGCTTCTGGGAACAAGGTCTGCCTCATCATCTGTGTGGTCATCAATAATTCTGTCCTCGATTGTAACAACAACCTCTTTATTTACCTTTGCGCCTAATTCGGTAGCAACGATTTCAGCAGTATCATAGTCAATAACCTGATTGATGGTTACCATCATACCAAGCTTGAACAGCTCCTTAACAACCTCGGCGGCAGTTCTCTTGAGAAGTGCGGCAAGGTCAGCAACCGTAATTTCCTCGGGCACTGTGATAACAAGAGTTTTCTTGGCTCTTTCTGCCTGGATTCTCTCCAATCTCTCCTCATCAGTTTCACGGCGGCGTGAACGCATACCCTGTTGCTGCTGCTTTTTGTACTGCTTGCTCTTCTGATTAATCTTCTGCTTTGTCTGAGCATTGTCATTTATGGAGTGAACAGGTGCGATATTCTCATATCTCTCGTTGTACTTGTCAAGCTGAACATTATCAGCTCTGGTATCAATAGTACGCCTTTCACCCTTTGTTCTGGACTGCATAGGTCCGTCATTCTTCTTTTCGTGCTTCTGGAAGGGCTTACCTGCGGAAGGTGCGGTATTCTTACCCTTCTGCTCTGCATTCTTAGGTGCATCTGCCTTTTTCTCAGGAGCGCCCTTCTTGTTGTCAGGTCTTCTCTCCTGTTTATTATCCTTCTTATTGTCCTGCTTATTCTGAGCAGGCTTGTCACTCTGCTTATTCTGTGCAGGCTTTGTGTTCTGCTTATCCTTATTTGTCTGAGCAGGCTTTTTCTCCTCAGCCTTCACTTCCTTCTTTTCCTCGGATGCGCTCTGCATAGCAAAATATTCATCAAAGCTATCAACAGAATGGCTCTTTGTAACCGCATCAAAAAGGAAGTTCAACTCATCAACAGTAAGAGTTGTCTGGGATTTTTTCTGCTCCTCGCTTACTTTTTTGAGAATGTCAATAATCTCTTTGCTCTGTAAACCGAAGTCCTTTGCGACCTCGTTGACTTTACTAAGTTTCTTCATGGAATACCTCCCTGAACATATCAATTAATTTGTTTGCAAAGCCCTTGTCTGTAACGGCATATACTCCTGCCCTCTTACCTATGCCGAAATCAAATTCAGCCATTGTAAGCCCCGTTACAATTACGGAAATTCCTCTGTCTCCCAGGGAGCATAAATGAGTCATTTCCCTTTTCTGTCTGTCGGAAGCATCCTTCGCCAGAAACACAAGCTCTGCTTTTTCTTTAGTCACGGCTTCCTTTGCTGCATCGTGTCCGCAGGCAAGCTTACCTGCACGGCGGCACAAGCCCAGAAAGCCCATTATTTTCTCGTTATTATTCATCAGGCCTCGCCACAATCCTTTAATTCGTTCGCCATAGCCTCATATACATCTTCGGGTATGGGAGTTTCAAGATTTCTTTCAAAGCGCTTTGTTTTCCTTGCCTTTTCAAAGCAAGCTCTGTCAGGGCAAATATATGCGCCTCTGCCTGATTTCTTTCCTGTAAGGTCAAGACTGATTTCACCCTCGGGGCTTTTCACAACACGGATAAGCTCCCTTTTGGGCTTCATTTCATTACAGCCCAGACATTTCCTCATGGGAATTTTCTTTTCAGCCATAATTATCCTCACTCAGAAACAGGATTGTAAAATCCGCTTTCAGGCTCAATATCAATTTTGCTGTAGCCTGTAAGCTGAGCGGCAAGCTTTGCATTGAGTCCCTTTACACCGATAGCAAGTGAAAGCTGCTCATCAGGTACTCTGACCTTACAAGCGGTTTCCTCGCCTTCAATATTTTCAACAGATACTACATTTGCGGGAGCAAGAGCTGCTGCTACAAACTTTACGGGATCCTCATCATAGAGTACAACCTCTATTTTCTCCCCGTTAAGCTCTCTTATAACACTGTCAACACGGACGCTCTTCTCACCAAGACATGCGCCGATTGCATCAACATCAGAGTCATTTGATCTTACGGCGATTTTTGTCTTTACACCTGCTGCACGGGCAACTGCTACGATTTCAACAATGCCGTCAGCAATTTCAGGACATCCCTCTTCAAAGAGCTTCTTTACGAAATCCTTGTGAGTTCTGGAAATTCTTACCTCTTCCTTGTCATCCTTTTTCTTTTTGATTTCCTCAACATAAATCTTGAGAGTATCACCAACTGTTTTTGCCTTGAGGGAGGGAGCAACCTCTGTTCCCTCTGCTACAAATACCTCGCCGGGAATCTGCTTGATCTGAGGAAGAGTGAGTGCCTTCTTAAGACCGGGAATTTTTACGCTTACGCTATTGTCTACAACATCAACCTTCTCAATAGTGGTAGTAATAATACGACCTACCTCGCTTCTGAGTCTGTCAACAACAATATTCTTTTCTGCTGCACGTGTATCGCTCTTCATAATATTCTTTGCGCTCTGTGCATTGATTCTTCCGAATTTTCTTGTATCTATATCGATTTCAACAATGTCACCGATCAATACATCAGGATTAATCTGCTGTGCCTGCTCAAGAAGGATCTCTGTGCTCTCGTTTTCAACCTCTGCTACTACTGTCTTCTTGAGGAATACACGGAATCTGTCTCTGTCCTGATCACATTCTACGATAATGTTTGCATCTGCGCCGTACTGCTTACGCGAGGTAGTAACAATTGAATTTGTAATGAGCCTGATAATTGACTCATAGGTGAGACCTGTTTCGCGCTTCATATCTCTTACAGCGTAGAAAAAATCCTTGTTCTCATAAGCCTTATTCTGACTTTTACTCTGTCGTGCCATTTTTGTAACCAATCCTTTCAATATATGAATAAAAATTATAACCTGTTAAAAAGAGAAATCATCCATCCGCACAAAGGCAATTTCCTTTTTCTCTGCGGTAATGGTGTTTTCATCATCAAGCTCGAGGGTTACTCTGCCATCCTCATAATCAACAAGAATGCCCTTGAATTCTCTCTTGCCCTCAAATGGTCGGATAAGCCTCATCACAACCGGCTCACCCATAGCATAATCAAAATGGAAATCTCTCACAAGCTTTCTCTCAATACCGGGCGAGGAAACCTGGAGATTGTACTGCTTGTCAATAGGATCTGCCTTATCAAGGGGCTCATCAAGTGCGTGGCTCATATTCACGCAATCCTCAATGCCTACTCCCTCAGCCTTGTCAATAAAGACTCTCAGGTAGTAGTTGGCGCCCTCCTTCTCAAAGAGCACATCCCAAAGGTAAAGTCCCAGCTCCTCTGCGATAGGCTGTGCGATATCCCACACAACCGAAACTGTATTTTTTCCCATTCTTTCACCTCCGAACAATAAAGTGTGAGAGCAAGTTGCCTTGCTCTCACGGGAAAGTTCATATTCGTACATTGGTAATATACCATATTATTGCCGGTTTTGCAAGTGTTTTGCAAAATTTCTTTGAGTTTTACACTCTTTTTAAAGCAGTACAGTCGGATTTCCGATGAAAATCCGACTGTAATTGTTATTGCCATACGGCATAAAGGGTAACATCTCCTGTAAGCTGAAGTCTTTCACCGGATACGAAATCAACTGTCTTTGACTTCTTCTCGTAGGACCAGCCAAGGAAGGTTTTTCCTGACTTAACGGGCTTGAAGCTTGTGATTATAACACTTTCACCGTAAGCACCGATTTTCTCAAAGGGAGCATTTTCACCGCCGTTTGTATCGTAAATAACGGTGTGCTTCTCTGTATCTGCATATTCAACAATGAAGCCTGTTTTGTTCTTTGAATCATAGCCGCCGTATACGGACAAGCCGTTTTTCTGTCCGTTAATTGCAACACAGATGCTGCTATCCTCAAACTCCGTACCCTTCACATAGGCATCAAGCTTCTTTGTAAGCTTTTTCTCGCTTCCGCGAAGACCTGTAAAGTAGCTGTCAGACTCCTTGAAAAGAAGGGAAAGAAGCATAAGCTCTGTATCGGACTCAATAACTGTCAGCTTACCGCCCTTTGCCTTTGCAATAGCCCTTGCCTGCTCAAAGGTTACGTTTGTATCGTAAATTTCATATCTGCTGCCACCGAAGGATGCGGCATTGACGGGCTTCAGCTTTTCAACATTGATTTCACAGATAAAGCCTGTATATCTGTTGTCGGGGGAAGCCTCATAAACTGTGCCTTCTGCATCAATCACGGAGCATTCCTCTGCTTTGATAAAGTATTTTCCGAGAGAGCCCTTTTCACAAAGCTCACTGATAAGCTCTGCCTTCTCTTCGGACTTTACGGTGGTAAGCTTACCACCCATACCCTTTGCGATTTTCTTTGCCTCGCCATAGGTAACATTCATATCAAAGAGAGCGAAAACCTTGTTGCCTGCACTCTTTACGGCAACGGAATTTCCAAGCTCCTCAATATCTGCGGTTTTGTAATTATAGTCGGGACGCGCAACATAGTTGATTCTTGAGCGCAGAGCCGATGAATAGCCACTGTCTGCAGAATATGTGCAAGCCTTAACCTGATCGGACATATTGCCCTCTACAGTATAAATAGATGTTGCATCAACACCTGTAACAAGTCCTACGTGGTCAATACAACCGTAGCCACCTGAGCAGGTGCAACAGAAAATAAGGTCACCGGGCTGAAGAGCTCTTCCCGAGGAGAAGGAGAAGGTATCTGCTCCCACAGAGGGAAGTGTTGAGTAGTAGGCATTACCTACACCTGCAAGCTTAGGGAAAACCGAAGGCTCTACCCCTGCCACATAAGCGCACCAGGAAACGAAAACGTTACACCAGTAGCTCTGGTTTCCGTACCATCTGCCGTATTCGGTAACATTACCGCTACCGCTTGAATAACCGGTATAATCACCTGAGCGATAGCCCTCGTGATATCCTACCTGTGATTTTGCTACATTTACAATGTCGGTAACATTGTCGCCTGTAAGCTTCACAGACATGAGTCTGTCATAGTAAACACTGCTTGAATATGAAGATGAGGCTGAGTATTCGAGGCTGTGGGCAGCAGCATTTACGCCAATAGCTGAGGATGCTGCGAGAATTATCGCAAGTACAATTGCGGATATTCCTTTGATTCTGCTTTTTGTCATAGAATATTTTTGCCTTTCGTAGATTTTGTTAATATTATATGGTTTGGTTTCAAAATTATTACAAAGTTGTAACCTTTCCAAAACAACATTTGGCATTATAACATAACGAAAAGCCTTTTTCAATGTGCATTTTGCACTATAAACCCTACTCCACTTTAGTGAAAACCACGATTTTTATACAAAAAAAGCGAAAAAATTAACAAATTTAGTTACATTTTGAAATTTCTGTAAACAAAAATTTCATCAATTTTCTGTAACAATTGATAATTGTTATGTCATTCATATTATGATATATTAGAATAAAGAACGAAGTATATATGCACCATATATAATATATAATGTAATAGGAAAATTGTCATTTAATTAAAAAGGGGTGTTTTTATGGCTCGGATATTGGTTGCAGGTGCAGGTCATGGCGGAGTGGTTTGCGCATATCTTCTGGCAAAGCAGGGGCACAGCGTTATTCTTTTTGAAAAAAGTCAGCGGGGCGAAACGGGACCTGACCAGAAGGATGTTATTGACAAAAACACCTTTGAGGGCACGGACATTACAATGCCTGCCATATTCACGGGTATAAAAAACCGACTCACTTTCGTGAGCCGTGGTGAGGAGTCCCGCCCCATTACACTTCCCGAGCCCTCGGAAGAGGGTATTCTCATTGAGCGCAGGGCATTTATTGCCTTCCTTCTTGAAAAGGCAGAGTCAGCGGGAGTGGATGTAATATATAATTGCACAGTATTTGCTCCGGTTATGCTGGGAAGCCGTGTGGCAGGGCTCAACACCTCTGCGGGAATATTATACGGAGACCTGATAATTGACAGCTGCGGAGTAAATTCCCCTGTAAGGGATGCCCTTCCCGAATACACAAGGGTGAACAGAGCCATTGAAAAATATGATGTACTGTACACATACAGAGCATATTTTGATAAGCGGGAGGGCGCTCCCCTGCCCGAAACCCTATATGATATTATTCTTAAGGATGACGGCACAACGGGATTCTCCTGGGTTGTGACGGAAAAGGATTGTGTAGATGTGCTCATAGGCAGATTTTTCCCTGTAAAGCCCGAAGACCTTAAGGAAACCCTGAAGGATATAAAAGGTGATTATCCCCACATAGGCGACAAGCTTCTGCGGGGCGGTAATGTGACGCCTATTCCCGTATGTCACCCTCTGGGAATATTGGTGTGTGACGGCTACGCGGCAGTAGGCGACAGTGCATTTATGACCTATGCGGTAAAGGGCAGCGGAATTTCGTACAGTATTAAAGCAGGTATTCTTCTTGCCAGAGCAATCGAAGGTGACACTCTGGGACAATTCAACACAGAGACCTTGTGGGAATATCAGAGACTGTTTTTCAAGGAAACAGGCTTCGGTGCCTGCAGAATTGCCCTTTTGAAAAATGTTCTCCCCTACTTCACCGCAGATGAAATAAGGGAGCTGTTCAATTCGGATATTTTTGATGCCGGGGACTTTAATGCCCTTATGGAAAATAAGCTTGAAATGGTTATGGGTACCCAGGGCAGAACAATGATAAAGGAAAAAATCCGCCTTATCCGAGAAAATGTTATATTAAAGGAAAAGCTGACAGCCCTTGCTATGTGGATAGGTAAGCTTACTGTAACAGAAGCCTATTTCCCTAATAAGTACGATAAACGGGATGCAGAAAAATGGGTAGAAAAGTATAACGAGTTTTTCGACAGTATACGGAAAAAGGATGAAGCGT
>JAZSCI010000310.1:0-2635 GCA_045602865.1 Acutalibacteraceae bacterium | reverse complement strand
TGGACAAAACCTATACACAACTGGGTGTGCCCCCGGAGCACCGCGACAGTAACGGACTCACCGCAGAGGAGTTTTTAAAGCTCAGATACGAGGAAAGATACGATACCTGTACCTTTGAGCAGTTTTCTCTCGCGTTGAAGGAAGCGGAGGATAGGGCAGATAAAGTGATTCTTGATCTTGGAAAGCCCGATGCCGAAAAGCTTACTGTTCTTTCGGAGCAGATTGACAGTATTGTTACCCGACACGCTATTGACAAGAACAAATTTATTATACGCCTGCTCAGAGTCAAGGATATAGCTCTTATGAAGGAGCGGCTTCCTGACTATGAATTTGCCTGTTATTATGGCGGCGAGGATGATGAGTCTCTGTCAGGTCTTGTGAAAATCGTAAATTTCTGCGAAAAAAACAACGTTGAGCTTGTAACAATGAAGCCGTCTGTGTTTGATGAGAAGGTTGCAAGGCTTCTTGAAGATAATGGACTTAGTGCCTGTGTGCTCAGTTGTGTGGGTGCCGGCTCTCTGCTTCGTGTAATAGAGCAGGGTGCCGCTATGGCAGGTAGTTATTTCTATGATGTCAGCTCCCTTACGGACTTCACAAAATAAAATTTCTGTTCGAATATAAGCTGCGGTTGCTTCTCTCTTTTTAAGGGGAGAAGCAATCTTTTTGCTTTAACAGAAATATTAAACAAGTGTTGTGGAAAATGTGGTGAATATTGGTTCATTTCTATTGACAAATTGTGTCGATAAAATGTATAATAATTTTGTATAAAAATTGTACGGAGGTCATATTTATGCAGAAAAAAACTGTAGCTCTCACAGGTTCTTCAGGAACAATGGGATACCAGGGTTTCTTGGAGCTCTATGCGAGAAAAAATGAATTTAACATTGTCCTTCTTAACCGAGACAGCAAGAAGAACAGAGAAAAATTTGCTCCTTATATGAACGATCCTTCCATCAGATTTGTTTGGGGCGACCTTACAAATTATGAGGATGTTCTTGAGATGGTAAACGGTGCTGATTACGTTCTTCACGTTGGCGGTATGGTTTCTCCTGCTGCTGACTATTATCCCGTTAAGACACAGAAGACAAACGTAGCAGCTGCTCAGAATATCGTTAATGCTATTAAGGCACAGCCCGATCCCGATGCGGTTAAGGTTGTTTACATAGGAACAGTTGCTGAAACAGGTGACCGTAATCCTCCCATCCATTGGGCAAGAACAGGTGACCCCATTAAGATAAGTGTTTATGACCATTACGCAATCAGTAAGGTAAAGGCAGAGGCTGTTTTCGCAGAGTCAGGACTCAAGCACTGGGTATCTCTCCGTCAGTCAGGTATCCTTTATCCCGAAATTCTTAAGAATATGGAGCCCATTATGTACCACGTTCCGATTAACGGTGTTCTTGAGTGGGCTACTGTTGAAGATTCAGGCCGCCTTCTTGCAAACGTTTGCGGCGATGATATCCCCGAGGAATTCTGGAGACGCTTCTACAACATAGGTTCAGGTGAGGAATACAGAATCACAAACTATGAGTTTGAGGAGCTTCTTTTAGGCACATTGGGACTCGGTTCACCCAAGAAGCTTTTCGATCCTTATTGGTTCACCACACAGAATTTCCACGGTCAGTGGTACTATGATGGTGATGTGCTTGAGAAATATTGTCATTTCAGAGCTAATATCCCTGTTAAGGATTATTTCAAGAGTATGATGAATAAGGTAGAGTTCTTCTACAAGCTTGCATTCCTTGCAAAGCCCTTCGCATCTCTTGTTAAGCCCTTTATGAAAAAGATTGCAAATACTCCCGAGTACGGTACACTCTGGTGGGCAGACAATAATGTTGATGTAAGAATGACATCCTACTATGGAAGCAAGGCTAACTTCGATAAGCTTCCCAGAAAGTGGGCAGATTTTGATATCAAGATTCCTTCAAAGAAGACAACGTCCGATGATGTTATCGTTCTTGATCACGGTTATGATGAGACAAAGGACTTCGATTCTCTTACTCTTGAGGATCTCAAGAAGGCTGCTGAGTTCAGAGGCGGTGAGTGTCTTGCTACTGAAATTGTTGATATGTATACCCCCGTTAAGTGGAAGAGTGCAAGAGGTAACGAGTTTGAAATGACTCCCAACCTTGTTCTTCGTGGCGGACATTGGTGTCCTGCTGAGCTTCCCTGGCCTTGGGATTATGATACAGAAGCAAAGCTTAATCCCTTCTTTGCTCAGGTTTGGTATCCACTTCACAGTAAAGAGCAGAACCATTTTTATGGCCCCGAAATCTTTGATAACTTTAAGGAGAAGGTTACAGAATGAAAGTATTTATGATTGGCGGTACAGGCCTTCTTGGTTGTGAAGCCGCAAGAATTTTTATTGAGAGAGGCCACGAGGTAACAAGTGTTGCCCTTCCTCCTCTTCCTCAGGGAGCTCCCATTCCTCAGGAAATGAAGCTGGAATTCTGCAATATCTACGAGAAAACAGATGACGAAATCCGCGAGCTTCTCAAGGGTCACGATTGCTTCGTTTTCGCAGCAGGTATTGACGAAAGAGTTGAATTCCCCGCACCCGTTTATGATGCTTATTACAAATACAATATTGCTCCTCTTGAGAGAATTCTTCCTCTTTGTAAAGAAGTTGGCGTTA
>JAZSCI010000309.1:0-3204 GCA_045602865.1 Acutalibacteraceae bacterium | reverse complement strand
AGGGGAGAAGGAAGATATAGGGCATCATTGAGCACATACCGTCTGCACCGTCAGAGCCGGGGAGTGCGGCAGTTCTGTTTGCTTCCTTTGTATTGATGTTTACAAATTCCTCAGCACCTGAGTCACAAACGAAGGGGTTACCGTCATAGTGACAGATTACTCTTGCAGAGGACTCAAGGGGATATTTGAGCTGAGGAGCAAGTCCGTATGCCTCCTGCTCTGTATCCCACACAATATCCTTTCTGTGGCTATTGAAGGCAGGCCATCTGATAAGGTCAAGATTCATTTCTGCAAGGGTTTTTGCGGCATTTTCAATATCGCAGAAATTGTCGGTAAGAGCACCGTAAACGATATTGAACATAGGTGAGCGCTCAACTCTTTCATACTGCCAATGGTGGGTGAGTCCCATTTTGAAGATTTCCTTTTGTGCCTCGTTCTCGGTATAGACAAGAAGGGGATAGATGTTTGTAAAGTCAAGCTGGTCATCAATGTGAGCAATATGTCCGTCCTCAACCTTGTACTGCATACAGTTCATAGCATAGTGATGCTTCTTTATAAGCATTTCGAAAACATCGTTATACTTTTCCTCGCCTGTAACGTGGTAGGTTGTCTTAAGGAAGGAAAGGATTTCAAGGGAGTTTGTGCCCCTTTCAAAGAACCATCTGTCATCATTGTTGAGAAGCTCAGGCTCCCAGTTTGCCCAGGTGGTAGGAATGCCGTCAATATCAGCAAGATGGAAATTGTTTTCAATAATGTGGTCAGTAATTGCCTTTACAACTGCGGCAATTTCCTTTTTCTCCTCCTCATCGGCTACAAGGTCATAGTAAATGCCGTATGCGAAGTAGTGACCTGTCATTTCATCACTTGAGGTTTCGCCTAACCATTCACAATCGGGAATGTCCTTGCAGGGATGCCATTCCTCTCTGTTGCCCTGACCGTAATAGGGATCATCTGTGTAACGGGTAGCTCTTGCGGTAAAGCCTGACTTTCCTGTTACCTGAGTGAGGTTTATCATAGCCTTAACTGCTCTTTGTGCATTTCTCTTTGCCTCTTCCTCGCCCGTTACCTTGTAGCGGAAGCACTGACTTGCACAGTAAAGACCTGTGAAAAGACCGTCATTGTCGGAATTGAGGAGCATACCTGAATCCATATCGCCGTATTTTGTGAGAAGTCTTGCTACGTGGTAGCCTTCGTTTCTTACATAATATTTATCGGAAAGTGCATCATAATGCTTTGCCTTGTCTGCAAGAGTCATATATTTGCAGGTAATGATACTGATTCCTCGGGGTGTAACTGCCGCAATTGTGCCGTTATCGGAAACTGCAAGCTTTGTTACTGTGGGGTGCATAAGCCATGCGCCATAAGAGAAGTAGGATATCTTACCCTCAATGAGAGCTACAAGACCTGTGTTTGTTGCGAAATATTTTTTACCGTCTGCGGCGAAAACCATATCATTCATAGCGCCTGTGGGCACTGAATACAGATCCTTGCCGTTGAACCAGTAATTTTTGCCGTCATATATGTTGATGCCTTCATCGCTTCCAACCCAAAGATGACCTAAAGCATCAATACGGATGCAGTTGATTTTACGGCTTGAAACACCTGTGTTTTCGGGAAGAAGCTCTGCCCAGTGGCGGCGCTTACCCTTTATTGAAAGAAGTCCCTCTACAGTAGAGCCTACATATACTGTTTCTGCATATTTTGACTTGTTGTCAAGAGCCGCAAGACAGTGAGTGTCAGAGGGCAGGTCAACTACCTCTGTAAAGGAGTCGCCCTCCATAAGATAGAGATAATTTTCTGTAATGAGCCATACTGACTCATCAAGTCCTACGGATATATCCTTTACGGGGGAGTCAAGCTCGGCAATTTTTTTCATTTTGCCGGAAACGATTTCGCAAAGTGCATTTTTCTGTGCGGCAAAAAGTCTGCCCTTTACAGAGAAAAGGTCGGATGCGTAAAGTCTTGTTTTCTTTGCAACGCCGTCAGAGTATTTTACAATACAGTCATCCTGACAGATATAAAGGTCTTCTCCGCTGAAAGCAACGGCTTTTACAGAGTCTATGTCGATTCCGTTATCAGCAGTAAGAAATATCTTGTCATATTGCTTGAATTCACCAAGGTGAAGTGTTGATTTCTTCATTATGATAGCCTCCTAAATTGATAGATAAGTAGAGTTTACCATATTTTGTAGCTTCTGTCTATTGAAAATAAATATTTGATTAATTCTTTTCTTTGTGGTAACATTGTGATAATTAAAAAGAGAATATAGTAAAGGAGACATTTTATGAGGTATACAGCCGACCACGATTTTCATATACATTCTACCTTGTCGCCTTGTTGTCACGATAAGAATCAGACTCCCGAAGCAATTTTAGATTATGCCCGGGAAAATAACCTTAAGGCAATTTGTCTTACAAATCATCTGTGGGATGAAAATGTGAAAAGCCCTGCACAATGGCACGAGGAACAAAGGTTTGACCGGATTACATCTGCTCTGCCTCTTCCTCAGGATGAAAATATCCGTTTCCTTTTCGGTGCAGAGGTGGATATGGATTACGAAAATAATATCGGTATCAGCAGAGAGCGGATGGAAATGTTTGATTTTCTCATTTTTTCTACAACTCACCTGCATCTTTCGGGAGTAACCGTAAAAACCCCCGTTTCCTCTCCGGAGGAGGCGGCACGGCTCTGGGTGGAGCGTTTTTGGGCGCTTCTGAAAAATGACCTTCCTAAAAACAAGGTAGGTATAGCTCACCTTACCTGCGGACATATCCTCAAGGGACAGACTGTGGATGTGGTTAAGAATATTGATGAAAATTCAATGAAACAGCTTTTTACGGCTTCTGCAGAAAAGGGCATAGGCATCGAGCTGAATATGAGGGCTATGTCCATAGCACCCGAGGAGCTGGATATACTTCTGAAGCCATATCGTATAGCAAAGGAATGCGGATGCAAATTCTATCTTGGCAGTGATTCTCATAAAGGCTCAGCCTTAAAGGATGCTAAAGAGAATTTCGAGAAAATTATAGATTTGCTTGAATTAACGGAGAATGATAAATTTATTGTGAAATAATTTTTACAAACAAGAAAAGGGGCTGTAAAAAAAGCGCAGACCGCATAAAACAATATAAAGCAATATAAATAAACGGGGCTGTAAAAAAACTTTCGTTTTTTTACAGCCCCGTTTTGCTATTCATTTTTGGG
>JAZSCI010000308.1:0-3793 GCA_045602865.1 Acutalibacteraceae bacterium | reverse complement strand
TGTTTTGCCCAAAATCTATTACAAGATTACCTGAGTTATCACGAAAAGGTTTACCTTCAAACTCTTCGTGCTCTCTTATAGGTACGCCTTCAGTTGCAATTAGTCTTCCCTGCGTGTTTTCGCAACAAACACAAGCTTTTTGCCATTTTTCAGGTTTAACTCTTGCATCGTACAATTCGCCCTTTTGTAAATCAGTTTTAATAACCGGACCGACAGAAACCTCAAAGTTTTCATCGCTTTCAATGATTTCAGTTGTATTTTCGTATTCGAGAATCAGCTCGCACCAAAGGGCCATAGTGTAACCGAAATTATTGTTCCAACGCCACCATCCGTCACCTACAGTAACACTAATCTCATTCATTCCTGTTTTTATCAGTTTTGAAATTTCATATTCCTGAACTTGTATACGGTGGTAATAACTTGTGAAAGCGGGCGTGAATTTATTTTGTGTAACAGCAACACCATTGAGTTCAGCCTCATATAAACCATGCGAAGAAATTCTCAGTTTTGCTTCTTTAAGCTTGGGTCCTACACTGAACTTCCGTCTGAAAACCGGCACAAGTCTTGACTCTCTGTTATCCTCCGGATGACATATCCATTTAGCCATTATGATAACCTCGCTGAAATAGTAAGTATTCTTGCGGCACAGATTTCCAGATCGGCCCTTTTAAGTTCGCCGTTTTCAACACTGTCTGTTATGTTATTTATATCATCTGTGTTTCCGGGCATAATCAGATCGTTGCCTGCAAAAATACATTGTGAGGCACTGCTTTTTCCATAAGAGCCGAGATTAAACTTTCCGTCTGTTGTTCCCCAGTCTGTCATAACAATACCTTTAAATCCCCACTCGTTACGCAATATATCGGTTAACAGATCTCTTCTGTTAGCTGTATGTATACCGTTAAGGAGATTATATGATGTCATAACTGATTTAGGAGCAGACTCTTTGACACATATTTCAAAAGCTTTGAGATAAATCTCTCTGAGTGCACGCTGTGACACAACACTGTTGGAACCATAACGGTTTGTCTCCTGATTATTGCAAGCAAAGTGTTTGATTGTAACAGCACACTTATCATTTTTTTGAACGCCACGCGTAACAGCAGCAGCTATTCTGCCTGAAACCAACGGATCTTCGGAATAATATTCAAAATTTCTGCCGCAAAGCGGGGAACGGTGTATATTAAGTGCAGGAGCTAACCAGACATTTGCACCAAATATCTCCATTTCCTCACCTATTATAGTCCCGCAAAGTTCACACAATTCATCATTCCAACTTTGAGCCAATGCTGTTCCTATAGGGATAGCGCAAGCATAGTGATACAAGACAGTTTGAGTTTCAGCCAATTTTTTGTTTTTTTCAATCTTATCATATATAAGCTTCTGTATTTCTTCGGGAAGAAAGCGAATTATATCAGAAAAAGCATCATCAATGCTATCCTGACCTTTTTCCGTTTCCACATATTTTGTTGCCAATCGCAGACCCGCTGGCCCGTCAGCCATTACAAGAGCCCCGAATCCTTTTTCTGCCACAATGTCAGCTGTTTCGCCTGCACCTCCGGCAAGGCGCGCGGAGGAATTTCCTATCATCGCAGCCATACCTTGTGCTTTCGTGTGCTTTCCTACACATATTTCAGCCAGTTCTTCAATTGAAAAATCAGACATATCACATACCGGCAGATTATCATATTCAATCTTATTACTTATGAAATGTCCTGCTTCTTCTAACAAAGCAGTATCAACAGTTATTTCAGATAAGCTCTTATAATTCAGATGCTCAACAGGAACAACTGTATCTGCAAAAGAAGCTGTACCGCCCGAAGGACTTAACCTTTCTGTGATAACATTTTTATCAATTACTATACTTCCTACAGGTAACGAGCCAAGGCTTATGGTATATCTGCCTTTTTCAAGAATCCATAATGAATTTTTCTCTTCCCAGCTTGCCATGTTTTCTATCGGCAATTCAAGGATAACAGTTTCACATTCACCGGGCAGCAGCTCTTTTGTCTTTTTGTATGCACCTAATTCACGAAGCGGCTTTACTAGCGCACCTTCAGGCGATGAATAAAAAAGCATTACCGTTTCCTTGCCCGGGAAACTTCCTGTATTCTTTACATTTGCTTTAACCGTAATTGTTTTGCCGTAAACATCAAAAGACTCGACATCAATACTGAAATCTGTATAACCTAAGCCGTATCCGAAGGGAAATAAAGGATTTGTTTTTGTGGCATCGAAATAACGATAGCCTACGAAAATACCTTCAAAATAATTTGTGTCATCATTTTGACCAAAATCCTTAATATAAGAATAGTCTTCAGCTGTTGCCCAGGTTGATGTAAGCTTTCCCGACGGATAGCTTTTTCCCAACAATACATCAGAAAAAGCCTGTCCGGTAACTGTACCAAGTTGACTTAAAAGAAGGATATTCTCAACTTGTTCCGAAACAGGACTGATATCAACCGGAGCACCAACATTCAATACAAGCATAAATTTCTTATAGGTTTCACTACATAAAAGAATATCTCGTTTTTCATCCTCAGTAATAAGAAAATCTCCCTTTGAGACAGTGCGGTCAGCACCTTCGCCTGAGTTTCGTGAAAGAACATATATGCAAACATCTGCTTCACCATCAATAGGCAACTGATATTTCGGCTCAGGCGGAGTTTTTCCCATACCTAAAAGTATAGCCGACTTACCCTCTTTCTTTGCCTGTGCAAGAATGGAATCGTAAAACTCTTTTTCACACTTGTTTTTTTCTTTTTTATAGTCATCTAACCATGTTTTTGTTGTTATTTCAAACCCGGCACTTTCAAGACCTTTTTCAACCGTAATGTAATTTCTAACATTTACATCACCGCTGCCGGTGCCGCCCTTAACTGTTTCCCTTGCTCCCGAACCGTAAAGAGCAATACTGCACGCCTTTTTTAAAGGAAAATCACCGTTTTTTTTAAGCAGAACCATACATTCAGGTGCAATGGCACGAAGCGATTCGGTGTGTCTTATTTCAAAGTCCTGCACATCAGGCGTTTTAATCTTCAACATATTTATACCTCCGGAGTATTAACTATTCCATGAAGTTTCTTGTCTATTTCTACAATTTCATCGGCAGGAATCTGGCAAATCTCCATTATTTCACGCACCGTATTGTTTCCCACTGCAGCCATTAAGCCCTCTATTGAACAATTTCGTATTTTTGCGGCAACTTCAATACCGTGATACATCTTTTGCATTATTTCTCTGACATCCTGATTTTGCTTGCGGATATGATTTAATGTGCATTCTATACTCAACACAGGTGCAGCATCACCGTTCAGACAAATTGAAGTATTGGGTTGTGTAAAACCGTTACGGGTAAATTTACCCATTACTTCGCTTAGCCAGCTTATACTATCGGGTATCCAATCAGCAACACGTTCACTCACTGAATTGGTTATGATCCATTCTTCTCCTGTTGAAAAACCGTGTCCGCCATATGAATATATGTGGCTTTCAAAAGGCACTGAATTTTTTGCAAGTGCAAGTTCCATTTCAAGCGCATTCCTTATATCTACTGTTCGGTCATCTCTTGCGGCAACGATAAAACAAGGACTTGTTTTGGCCGTTACATGCTCATTAGGATAAGGCATATCCGGCTGACATAAATCCACTATTTCTTTCAAAATGGCAGGATATACAAGAATTGCGGCAGCAGGCTTTTTTTCTGAAATCGTTGCTGCACAAGCAGCAAGATGTCCGCCGGCAGAGAATCCTACAACAGCTATTTTTGATGTATCAACATTCCATTTATCTG
>JAZSCI010000307.1:0-14648 GCA_045602865.1 Acutalibacteraceae bacterium | reverse complement strand
GCTACTTGCTATTTGCTAATCGCCGGCAGCTGGCAGCTAATCAATACTTATCCTTAATTGTCTTCACTGCAGAGCCGGCACTCTTTGTGCTGCCCTTGTAGGCTACAATTTTATAGGAATAAGTCTTGCCCTTCTTTGCGGTCTTATCAAGGTAAGATACCTTTGTACCGCCCTTTACCTTTGCAAGCTTCTCGTAAGAGCCGCTACCGGTCTTGCGGTATACAATGTAGCCCTCTGCACCGGATACCTTGCTCCACTTAACAGTAATACCTGACTTTGCAGAGGTAGGTGTTTTGATAGTAGGTGCGGAAAGGAAGGTAATGCTCTTTGCTTCGGATTTCACAGAAACATAAGAGTCCTTTACTGCCTTTACTACATAGTAATACTTTGTGCCACTCTTTGCAGTTTTATCTGTGTAAGAGGTGCTTGTTGTTTTACCGATATATGCGTAAGAGCCGCTTGAGGTTTTTCTGTAAACCTTGTAGGAGTCTGCTCCGCTTACCTTACCCCAGGAAATTTTCACACCGGTTGATTTGTTGGCAATTGCCGAAATCGCGGGATTTGCAAGGAAGGTAATGCCCTTTGATGCAGATTTCTCGGAATCTCCTGCCTCGTTTGTGGCTTTTACTACATAGTAATACTTTGTACCGCTCTTTGCAGTCTTATCTGCATAAGCAGTCTTTGTTGTTGTGCCGAGAAGCTTGTATGAGCCTCCGCTTACCTTGCGGTAAACCTTGTAGGAGTCTGCTCCCTCAACTGCCTTCCACTCAAGTCTTGCGCCGTAATCCTTGTTTTCAATTTTTGAAATTGAGGGTTTAGCGCACTTGAGCTGAGGAAGAACAATCTTTTCGAGAACCTTGCCGCAATCTGTACATTCCTTGTACTTCTTACCGGCGGCATTTACGGTAGCCTTCTTCACAATCCAACCGGAAGAGGTATGTCCCTTTGCAGGAATCTCCTCACTGCTGATACCGCAACCGCATACTGTACAATAGGTACCCTCGGTATATCCGGACTCTGTACATGTAGCTTTGGATGCCTGGCGGGTTTTTACGGTATGCTCAAGCTTGCCTTCAAGGATTCCGATCTCAACAAACTGACCGCAATCAACACAGACAGCTCTGTCATAAGCGCCCTCGTGCAAGCAGGTAGCTGCTTTATCCTTCAATGCTCTTGTGTTTTCGTGGGCACATTCATATTCATAATAATAGGTATCAATATCCTCAATTACAAAGCCGTAATCAGTAACACCATCACCGTTTGGCTTAAATGTACATATAAGGGTAGTTTTACCGGATATGCTATAGGATCTTCCTGAAAGACTGTGTCCTGTGTATGTGCTTACCCAGTCACTACCTGCTTGCTGAATTGTGAACACATCACCATCTGCAAGAGCGAATTTCTTACCGAAATGAATTTCTGTTTCGGCATCTGCAGGGCATTCAATTGTAAAGGAAATTTCCTTATTATCATCATAATTATGCTTACTCTCGATGAAATTCTTTTCGAGAGCTCCGCAATCCTCACAAACACCTTTTACGAAGGTGTGGCCTGTAGGTGCTATGGTGTAGTCCTGAAGGTAATGTGTTTCACCACAATGTCCGCAGGAGTAAACCTTGGCTCCGTAATTTATGCAATCTCCTCCGTAAACATCAACTGCAGTAATGTCAGGGGCGGATGCATTAAAGATTATTTCACCGTCAAGAGCGTAGTTGTGGTAACCTATTTCGATTTCGTTCCACTGCTCCTGAGTACCCTCATAGAATACGTGTGTAACATCACAAGCAAACGCAGAGCCGTTAATGTACTTAACGCTTTCGGGAATAACTATTGCAAAGAAGCTCTGATCCTCGTAAGCGCAGGAAGCAATTACCCTTGTGCCATCCTTGATATCAAGAATATAGTCGCCCGCTGTTGCATCATAGAACCATGTTGAGGCGCCTGCCTTGGAATTTTTGTATGCATAGAGAATGTAATCAAGATATACATCTCCGTCAGGCTGATTATTGAACCATTTTGTTCCGTCAAGTGAATGAGCGTGAACCGCTGTTACGGAGTCACCTATGTTAACCTTGGCAAGATTCTTTGAATTCTTGAACTGTCCGTAGGATATTGCAGCTACGGACTCGGGAAGAGTAATTTCCTTAAGACCTGTTTCGCTGAAGGCATACTGTCCGGAACAGTAGTAATCGGACAGATTCATACCGTTTTCAAAGGTTACATCTGTAAGCTTTGTACAACCCAAAAATGCATTTTCA
Source organism: Acutalibacteraceae bacterium (assembly GCA_045602865.1). Lineage (GTDB taxonomy): Bacteria > Bacillota > Clostridia > Oscillospirales > Acutalibacteraceae > DTU089. The sequence continues at coordinate 12,390 of JAZSCI010000307.1, read as the reverse complement.
AGGTATTGTACATCCTTACCGATGAATGCCTTTGTAAGGTTTTTGCAGTTCATAAAGGAGCCTTCGATTACTCCAACCCCATCACCCAGGTAAACCTCTGTTAAGCTTTCGCAATTGGAAAATGCAACGTTGAAATATTCAACGCTGTTTTCAACGCGAAGCTTTTTGATGCCTGTATTTGCAAATGCCTGGGAATAAACATTTTTTATATTTGACGGAAAGTCAATTGCTGTAAGCTTTTTACAATCCTTGAAGGCATAAGCAGGAACACAGTAGTACTCACCCTCGGGAAGCTTTACACTTGAAACCTTGGAGCCGCTGAAGGACTCGCTACCCCAATACTCAATACCATCGGGAATCTCAACTGAGGTAAGACCTGATTTCATAAATGCCATATTACCGATACCGGTAACACCTGAAAGGTCAAAGCTCTTGAGAGAGGTACATCCGTAGAATGCACCATCGGAAATCTCCTGAAGATTTTCGGGAATGCTTACAGAAGCAAGGTTTTTACAGTTTACAAAGGAGAAATATGTAACCTGTGAAACGGTTTCGGGAAGTGTAACCTTCTCAAGTGTTTCGTTGCCGCTGAAGGCAAAGCCCGTAATATTCTCTACAGATTCGGGAATGGTGAAATCCTTTGCTACATTCTTTGTAGCTCTGTAAAGGGTTGTCATATCAGCAGAATAAACAACGCCATCCACCATTTTGTAATTTGTAACTCCATCCTCAATGATAATATCTGTAAGAGTAACATCATCATTGAACATAGTGAAGGTCACATAAAGCTCGGGTGTAATTGTAAGAGGACCTACATACTTAGGCGGAACATACTCAATCTCTGTGTTGTCTGCCTTTAAAAGAAGTCCGTTTACAGATTTAAGAGCTCCACTCTCGCCGTATACAGTAACTTTTTCAACGTTATTGAAGTATGAAGGAGCATTGAAGCTGTTTACAGTACCGGGAATTTCAAAAGCCTTGACCTTCTCGCAATTTCCAGTCCACTCTGCATAAACCTCTGTAACTGTGTAACCTGCTACTGTTTCGGGAATTACAACAGTTTCACTATCGCAGGGGAAGTAGCGCAGACACACGCCATCAACAGTAGTATAACCTGAATATCTGCCTTCCTCTTCGGAAACATAAGTGCCTACCGGCTGACTCGCTTTATTGACAGTAAAGGTTACAGGAGACTCGTTAGTCTGCTCAATAGATATTATACCGTCTGCCGGTTCACCCTCGTACAAATAAAGAGTTGTTCTGGAACCGGAATCGTAAGTATCATCTGTATGATACTCATCGTGAAATGAATAAAACTCCAATGTTGAGTATGTGTAATCACTATATGTGGTAAAGGAATAATAGCCCTCCTCAGGTGCTGTAAATGTGAATCTGTGATCACGATATTGAACAGGAAGATCGTATGTCACATCAACCTCAGCATCAAAGCAGGGAGCTGCTGTTGATGATTCAGTTCCCACATAATTTACTCCGAAGAAATACTTGCAGGAACCCGAATCGTACTTTGAAAGCTGAATGTAAATATATTCATCGCCCGGGCTATAATACTCAAAATCAAAATGTCTGCCCATATAGGAATCATCCTGATAGTACATATTATAGCCTGCAAAAAGCTTCAGGATAGGATCACATACGCAATTACCCTCGCCGTAATCGGAGGATATTTGGTAGTAACCCTCGTTTTCAAGATATATCTTGCAGATTTCTTCATTATTACGGGTTTCATAGGTGTTGCCCACCTCAACGGTTCTTGCCTGTGCATCATCATATCTGTCAAAGGTAATGTTTATGTCTCTGTCTACCAGACTTCCAATATCCATTACAAGCTGATCCTCATCGCCAAGAGAGAAATACAGTGTTGTTGTTCCGTCATCGTTGCTGACAAGGAATCTGTCGGGAATATCCTTGCTGAATGAGTCAATATAGAATTCACACATATCTCTGCAATCAGCATCAAAGGTTGCCGTGAACAGACCGCCCTCAGAGGCATAGAGCTTAACAGAATAATACGTGCTTTCCGGAAGAACGCCCGTTTCACCGAGGTTAAGAACTAAATCGTAGTAACCATCATCGAAATCGTCATCATAATCATCATCGCCCATATCTTCGGGTGGATTTTCACCTATATACGAAACATTAATCTGATACGGATTAAACCCATCGTGATAATTATATGCATCAAGATATACAGTCGTGCCTGCTTCTGCATAAATGTAGCCATAGAAATCACTTCCGATCTCATCATCGGTATACATAGAACCTAAGAGTGTAATAACCGACAATCTGGGATCGGAGTCGCTCACGGAAGAGAATGTGTAATATCCGGTTCTGGCAGGAGTAAAGCTATAGTATATTGACTGTTCGGCAACATTTATAACCGTACTCTCTGCTTCGCCTAAATAATTTATTTCGCTGTCGGGAATTCTCTCTACCACAAAGGGAGTTTCCGTGGGATATGCAAAGGATATTGTACCCCACATAGGCACCCCTGCTTCGCCATGGAACTTAATTGTGGCAGTATTACTCTGGTGACATATAAAGCCGTAGTCAAAGAACTCGATATTAGGCGTATCCTCAACACTTTTCAATGTCCTCATTATATAAAGACCTGATTCCTCGGGAGTGAATTCAAAATCGAGCCTTTCCGCATCCTCGGCGGATGAATAAATCACACCCTCTGTCAGTATGAGGTAGCCTTCGTCATTATATTCGTAATCAACTTCGGTACTGCTTCCCGTAAGAGCGCTTTCTTCCTCGGCGCTCACATCAAGAGCAAGACAGGAAAGTCCGCTGCTTGCACAGCTTACCATAATGGTGAATGCGAGAACAAATGACAATACAGATGTAAGTGTTTTTTTGATTGTTTCTGTTTGCATTGTTTTTCCTCCTTATTTTATTTATATTAACATTCCGGGAAGCAGCCTGATTTCCCCACAGACACACTCTGAGGAATGATTATTTTTACTTTTTTTCTTTTATAAAATTATAGCACTGTTTTTTCTTATTTGCAATCACAAGCACGGGGAATTTGCGATGTATAAAAGCCGCTTGAGGTTTTTTCACAGCCTTTTCCTGCTATTTTACCTGTTTTCTCGCAATAAATATAGCTTCTTACATCTTCCTCTATATCAAATCTGGTTTTTTCGCAGGGTAAACGGTTTATGATTTCTCCGCAATACTCAGAGGCGTTGTTGCTCTGTGTTCCGTCATTTCCGTGCCATATTGTGCACACATACTCAGGTGAGCAGCCTACAAACCAGTTGTTTTCGTAGCCGGTGGTAGTTCCTGTTTTTCCGCAAAATTCCGATACCGTAACATTTGCCGCAACTCCTGTGCCGCCGCTATGCATTACCCTTTTCATCATTTCTCTCATAATAAATGATGTCTCCTCGGAAAATACTCTCTCTGCCTGAGGCAAGGTTTTTTCCTTAAGCTCCCCGCCCTTTTCCTCTACCGAAGAAACTGTGTAAGGCTCTGTGTACATTCCGCCATTTACAAATACCTGATAATATCCGCAAAGCTCTGTGGGGCTAAGCCCACTTCTCAGATATCCCAGAGCAAGATTACCTAAAACCTCATCCTGACCTTTTTCTTCTACAAGCTTGTATTCCTCGGAAAGTCTCATTCCAAATCGGTTGTTGAGTACATCCAGACATTTTTGAGTACCTATCTGTTGTAAAATCTTTACCGCTATGGTATTTGTGGAGGTTTTGAGTGCCTGACAAACAGTCATTTCCTCTCCCGAATAAACGCCGCCGTTGTTTACGGGCCAGTCAACCATATTGCCGTTGCTGTCACTTACCTTTTTAACGGGAGAGTCCGTAAGAGTTGTTGACCAGCACACTCTTCCCAGCTCAATGGCAGGTGCAAACACGCTGAGGGGCTTCAGGGCAGAGCCCGGTGTAAACCTCTCCGCAGAGCAGACACATTGTGCCCCCTCTCCGTTTCCGTACATAGCAAGGAGTTTGCCCTGCGTATCGGTAATTACCGCAGAAAAGCCTGCCGATGAGGATGCTTTTTCCTTGTAAACGCCGTATACCTCACCGAGAATTTCCGTATCAAGATATGTATTTATTTTCTTTACCTTGCGGGAAACATATTTACGGGCATCCTCCGTATTCATTTTTTCCGTTTCGGAATACCAGCGCTCTGTTTCCTCAAGGGCTGTCATAGCGTAATCGTAGGCGCCTTCCTTGTGAAGCTCTGCTTCCCACTTGTCGCCCTTAAGCTCTGCAGTAGCAAAAAGCTCTCCCGAGGCTGAATAAAGCTCTACTCCATCCGAGGAATAATCTCCGAAGAGAAGAACTGCTCCCGCAATAACAACCACCGCTATTATTCCGAACACAATAAGAAGCTCTTTTTTTGCTGATTTTTTCTTCATTGCTTTAACTCCTTTATGTAATCCTCATACTCGGGAAGTAAATCGTACTGTGGCTCATCATCAATCCGCTTTCCGAAAAAGCTTGTTCTTTCCTCAAGCTTTTCAAGGGATTTTTTGATTTTCACAAGTCTGTCATTACAATAAATCTCGCCCCTCTCGTTTCCTGCCCTCTTGTAAAGAGTGGCGCCGATGAGCATTTTTTCGCAATAATCGTTATATTCATCTATCGCATAGGGTGAGCATTCAATAGCCTTTTCCTTGTACTCCACAACCTTTTCAAAGTCGCCCTGACTAAAGGCTGCATTTGCTTTGGCATCATAGGCTATGGAAATATATTCATTTCTTCTGAGTATACTGTCTGCATACTTTTCAATTTCCGTGTAATCGTCCTCGTTGCTCATAAGCTCCATCTCGGTTTGTGTGTGAGCACCGTAAATTTCCTCTACCATTTCTGTTTCGCCTATGTAATAAAGTCCGTGGACCACTGAAAAATAAAGGCTCACAAGAAGAAGCACCGAGGAAAGGGAATATGTAAGAAGCCTTCCTGCTTTTACGGGGATAAGCTGCCACTTTTCGTAATCGGCGCAAAGGGCGAGAAGCAAAAACATACTCACAAATTGCAGATTAAAGTCGAAAAGGCTATGCCCTGCTATGATAAATATGAGCATTTTCTCACGGAAGGAGCTTTCCCCCGAGAAAAAGGAAAGACCTGCGGTTATAAGAAGTAAAATTGTGGGCACCCAACCGATATCCAGAAGGAGCTGCAAAAGGTCATTGTGTATAAATGCCACGGAGTAAACACCTGTCTGGAAGCTTCCCTGAGAGAAATAATATCCGTAATAGCCCAGTCCCAAAGGATTTTTAAGGATAACGGGAAGTGCATCAAGATAATAAAGTATTCTTCCGTTAAGGGTGCTTGACTCAAGGGAGATTGTAAGGAATCTTCCCACAGTCTGCACACTGTCAGTTACAAGCACTACGGAAATGCTCAGAAGAATTACACCGCCAAGTAATGCCGCCAGAGAGATTTTTGCCTTTTTGGGAAGTCTGATAAAAAGGATAAAAGCCGTTATCAGAAGGAAAATGAATACAGTTCGGCTTCCCGAAAGGAAAATACATCCTGAAAGCAAGGCGGACATAATCCAGTCCTTTGCCTGTAGCTCCTTCTTTGTCAACAGAATGACAATTCCCGCAAGACAGTACAACGCAAAGGTGTTGGGGTACTGAAATGAGCCACCAAGTCGGTCTGCAACGAGAAAATACTCGGAAAATGTGGGTAAAAAGGACAGAAGATATGACAAAACGCCCAGAACTGCACCGCTTACAGGCACAGCGTTTAAAATCTCTCCTTTTTCCTCACGTGTCAGGCTATGTATACAAAGTGCAAAAAGTCCAACGGGCAGAAATTTCACAAAGCCGAATATGGCTGTTCCTCTGTCAACCGCCCATATTGTAGCCGCAAGGTATGCAAGGGGTATCAGAAGAAGGCTTATAAGGGGGAAGCTGAGTTTTATTTCGCCTTCCCCTTTACTTGCTTCTATAATGAGATACACACAAAGCACCACCGACAGGGCACCCGAAACAAATACATGGTAGCCTCCTGCCAGAAGCACTGCAAGAAACAGAAATATTTTCAGAAACAAAACCTTGCCGTTCTGCTCCTTTTTCCGTAAGCTCATATCATTTTCCTTTCACTTGCATTTTAGAGTGGGTAAAGCGTATCCGAACCAGATTTTGGGATAGTCTTTTCCACTCATATTTTGTTAAAATACTCGCTAATCCGTTAAATCAATCCAAGCCAAGCTCTCTTTTGAGATTTTCACCGAGAATACCGCGCTTGGCTTCCTCGGTAATGGGTAAATTCTTAATGCGCTCAATAGCGGCGCTTGTTTTCTCTGTAAGATTATAGGGGAAATCAAGTCCGAACATACTGCGATAGGGACCTGTCTGGTGAATAAGGTCGCAAAGCTCATCATCGGTAAGTGACCAGGCGCCTCTGCGGACATTTCCAAGCTCATCCTTTTCCATAGGTATACTTGTCCACCCTGCAAAAACGTGTTGTATATCCCCTCGGGAGTTGTTGTTCATTATAAGAAGAGCCTCCCTGAAGAAGCTATATCCTCCCATATGCTCCATACTGAATTTCAGGTGGGGGAAATTGTAAGCAACCTCATCAAAGAGAAGCATCTGATAATCGGCAATTCTGTGCCAGTGAAGTCCCGTATGGAAGGACAGAAAAAGCCCTTGCTTTTCTGCTTCCTCATATACCTGAAAAAGCTCCTTTCCTGCCACATTTACCTCTTGTGCCGCAGGGTGGATTTTAATTCCAAGAAGCCCCAGCTCCTTTATCATCCTTACCTGCTCCTTAAGGTCGCCCTTATCAAAATTTATTGTTCCGAAGCCAACAAGACCTTTTTCGTTCTTTATTTCCTCTGCAACCCACTGACAGGGGTTCATTCCCGTTGTGTGAGCATACATTTCCATCTGGTGATAAAAGGGTGCAAAGCAAACTGCACCCTCTATACCGCACTCGTATAAAACCTTTTTAAGATTATCTATATCACCGTTCGGTTTCGTGTTTTTAGGAAAAAGGTGAGCATGATTGGCAAAAATCTTATATTCACTCATCTTCATTCTCCATATAATTTCTGTACCACTCATCAAGCTCCTCTTCAGTGGGATTTCTGTAATAATCCCAGAGGTTTTCCTCCTCCTGCTGAGACAAGGGAATGGGGGGTACATCATCTATAACTTCAAATTTATTAAACTGCTTCCAGATATTTGTGTCTATACATATTGTATAACCGCAGCAGGCAGGACAGAGCCAGTCGGTCATACTCTGCTCGGGCACACCAAAGGCAGAAAGAATGGTTGCAATAACACCGCCGTGGGTAATGAGAGCAACCTCGTGAATGCTTGTTTTCATTAAGCCCTCTACGGTTTTCTTGAAGGTTTCTGTTATGCGGGAAGCAAATTCTCTGTTGCTTTCACCGCTTAAAGGTCGGGCATCCTCGCCCCCTGCAAGCCACTGAGCAAATTCCTCGTAGGGCTGAAGCTCCTCAGCGGTATGATTTTCAAATTCACCGAAGGAGCACTCATCAAAGCCCCTCATTTCAACGGGCATTTTGTCGGGATATATAATTGCCGCAGTTTCCTTGCAACGCTTAAGGCTTCCCGTAATTACAATATCCACAGAAGGATATCCCATCTCCTCTGCCATATTTCTGAGCTGCTTTATACCCTCCTCGCAAAGGGGCTCATCTGTTCGTCCTATGTATCTTCCGTCAAGGTTTCCCTGAGTAAGGGCGTGACGGATTAAATGAATTTTGTAGGTTTTCATTGATTTCTCCTGAAGAATAGTGTATTATTATACGCAAAGTATAATTTTGAGGTGATTTTCTTGACTGAAATATACAACCGCAGGCTTTCGGAGCTTCGCACCGAAAAGGGCATAAGCCAGAAGGAAGCGGCTATGGATTTAGGCGTTTCGCAGGCTCTCCTCTCCCATTATGAAAAGGGAATCCGTGAGTACAGCCTTTCGTTTTTATGCCGTGCCGCTGAATACTATAACGTAACCACCGACTACATTCTCGGGCGTACCGAGAGCCGTACAGGGCTTGATCCCTCTGAGCTTGAGGACAGAGAAGAGGATCTGGTTTTCAATACCCGTTCCATCTACCGTGCTGCAATACAGACACAGGAGCGGATGCACGCAGGCTCCGCCGAGGCGGGAGAAATAACCGACCTTCTGTTTGCTACCACTCTGTACAGAGTCCTTTTTGCATCATCACGGAAGGGCTACATACCGAAAAGGTGGTTTTCCCTTCCTCCGAAATATGTACAAAGCTTCTCCCTTGCCCTTACGGAGACAATTCTCAGCGATTTTCCCGATAAAACAGTTACCGCAAGGCGATATGGCGGCCCCGAACCAAAAAGCATCGAGGCCGTCATTAAGGGTATTGAGTCTGCAATCCGCAAAAATGCTTCGGCTATAAAGCCTGCTGAATAAAGTCTGCAAAATAAATCAGCTCTTTAATACCTCTTTGTACATCTTAATATATTCGTTGGCAGATTTGCCCCAGCTGTTGTCACTCTCCATAGCTCTCTTTACAAGAATTGCCCAGCCCTTCTGATCGGAATAGCCTTCAACTGCCCTTCTGATCGCGTGGAGCATATCGTGAGCATTGTAGGATGAGAACACAAAGCCGTTACCCTCACCGTCACCGCTATCCTTTACGGAGTCACGAAGACCGCCTGTTTCACGGACAATGGGAATTGAGCCGTAGCGTAATGCTACCATCTGTGAAAGACCGCAGGGCTCACTCTTTGAGGGCATAAGGAATAAATCGGTACCTGCATAGATTTTTCTTGCAAGGTCGGGGATAAAGCCCAGGCAAAGACCAACCTTTTCGGGATATCTCTGTGCAAGACCGCGGAAAAATTCTTCATACTGATACTCACCTGAGCCCAGAACTACAAGCTGAATATCAGTTGTGGCAAGAAGCTCATCAAGGACAGCCTTACAAAGGTCAAGTCCCTTGTGAGAAACAAGTCGTGTAACCATACCCATTACAGGTACATCGGGATTTTCGGGAAGACCGAGAAGCTTCTGAAGCTCTCTCTTGTTCACATATTTACCGCGGACATTTTCTGCCGAATAATTCTTGAAAACATCCTTGTCCGTTTCGGGATTGTAGTTTTCCACATCAATTCCGTTGAGAATACCGCGAAGCTTGAAGCTTCTCTCACGGAGAATGGGATCAAGTCCGTGGGAATACCAGGGATCAAGAATTTCCTTTGCATAGGAAGGACTTACTGTGGTAACGGCATTTGCACACTCGATACCTGCCTTCATAAGATTTACCGCCCCATCGTATTCAATGAGATTTTTGTAAGCGTGGTCAATTCCCACTACATTGTCAATCAGCTCCTCGCCGTACACACCCTGATACTGGATGTTGTGAATGGTGAGGACTGTTTTTATATTTTCAAAGCCCGGGCGGGTAGCGTACATTGTACTGTAATAAAGGGGTGTGAGTGCTGTCTGCCAGTCATTACAATGGATAATGTCGGGCTTCCACTCAATATGAGGAATCATTTCAAGGATTGCTCTTGAGAAAAACGCAAATCTCTCTGCATCATCATAGAAGCCGTAAAGCCCCTCTCTCTTGAAATAATACTGATTATCAAGAAGGTAGTAGATTACTCCACCTGCTCTTGCCTCGAATATTCCGCAATACTGCCTTCTCCAGGCAACGGGCACGGAAATATTGGTAATAAATTTCATTGTATCCTTAAGCTCCTGCTTAATGCCGTCATAAAGAGGCATTACAACACGGCAGCCGATAAGTCTCTTTCTCAATGCCTGGGGAAGTGAACCTGCTACATCTGCAAGTCCGCCGCTGGCAATAAAGGGAAGAGCCTCACTTGAAGCATATAAAACTTTCATCCGGTAACCTCCGTAAATTAATTATATCTGTATTTTTAAAGCTACATCATATCTGTCAGGTCCATAAGCCCTGAAAGAGCATCAAACAAGCCCGAGGCGAAGAACACAATAAGAATTATTATGAACATCACTATGGGTATGCTCAGCTCCAATATAGTTTTTATCATCTGTCTGTATTTAAGGGCTTTAAGCTCCTTTTCGAGAATTTCAATTCTCCGGAGCAATGCCCTTACATCAGGATTATCACCCTGAGGCGCTTTTGCCTCAGGGATTTTTTCCTCATTATAGGCAGGGGCTTCGGGGAAGGAGCTTTCCTTCGCCTTAGGAGTATCACAGCCTTCCCGTAATTTTTTCAGGTAAGGGAGCACATTCTCATTTCTTACGGAAACTTCCTTTTCCATTACCGCATCAAGCCACTTTATATTGGCAGTACCCGGCTTTTTGCCCTCACCGAAGGCATCAAGCTGCTGCTTACAGAAGGTGCAGATTTTCTGCTCACCCTCACCGATTTGTACCTTGAGCATATCAAATTCGTTGGTTTTGCAACCACAAAGACCGCATATCTCCATTTCTTCACCGCCTGTCAGAAATTAATTTCTGTTTTATCAGATAACAATACCCTTGCCCACAAATACGGGATATTTCTTATCACCGCAAAGAGTCTTTTTGGGTGTGATAACTGTATTCTTATCCATAATTACACATTTAAGGCTTACATCCTCACCTACGAATGCATCCTGCATAAGAATACAATTTTCTACAACTGCGCCCTTTGCCACTCTTACACCACGGAAAACAATACTGTTTTTAACAGTACCTTCAATCTGGCAACCGTCAGCAATAAGGGAGTTTTCGCATTTTGAGGTGATTCCGTATACAACGGGCATATCGTTACGAACCTTTGTCATAACGGGGCGCTCTCTGTCAAAGAGCTCCTGTCTGCACTTCTTATTAAGAAGTGCCATATTAGCATCGTAGTAGCTCTCAAGACTGTCAACAGTACAGCTCCACTCCTTAACCTCATAGCCGTAGATATTAAGGTGAGAAACATTTTTCTGGATAATATCCTGCTCAAAGCTTGTGTAGTTGTAGCTCTGTGCATCACCGATAAGTCTTTCAAGAAGAGCCTTTCTGATAAGGATTGTGTTTACTGCATAATTTACATCTGCATCTGTCTTCACATCAATACCTACATCATTTATTTTACCGTCCTCATCAACACCGAGAGCCATCATTTTCTCAAGTGCGGGAAGCTTACCCGTGGTGTATGCTACGGTAATGTCTGCATTTTTCTCTGAATGATAGTCGAAAAGTCCGGACAAATCCATATTGCATACGAAATTTGTGTCCATAAGAAGCACATATTCCTGCTTGGATTTTGAAATGAAATCCATAATTCTGTTGAGTGTGTCAATTCTGTTGTTGCCTGTACGGTCTGCGGCAACAGGAGTAAAGGGCGGAAGCATATAAAGACCGTCAACCTTTCTTGAAAGGTCCCAAGGTCTGCCGCTGCCCACATGGTCCATAAGTGAATGGAAATTACTGTTTGCAATAACACCAACCTTTGCAACTCCGCAGTTTACAAGATTTGAGAGCGCAAAATCAATAAGTCTGTATCTGCCGCCGAAGGGAACAGAGCCCATTGTCCTTCTTGCGGTAAGTGAGCCTAAAGAAGCATCATAAGAATTGGAATAAACTATTCCGAGAACATTTTTTGGCATCATACTGTTTCACCCTCCTTAACATCTTCTGAAATCATCGACTGTGCTTTAACCCTTGCATTCTTACCAACCGTAACGCCTGCACCTACAACGCTGACACCCCAGTTATCTCTGTTTTCACATTCCTGAGGATTTTCACCAACAACGGCACCCTCCTCAATAACTGCATTTTCAGCAACCATAGCATACTGAACAACTGCGCCTTTTTTGATAACTGCACCGGGCATTATGATTGAATAATCAACAAATGCACCCTCCTCAACCGTTACATCGGAGAAAAGCACGGAATAGTCGATTTTACCCTCGATTTCGCAGCCCTCTGCGGCAATTGAATTTTCAATAACGGCTGTATCGGAAACATACTGAGGTGCAGATGCTCCGCCTCTGCCGTAGATTTTCCAGGCTGAGTCGCTAAGGTCAATATTTGCCTTGGGATTGAGAAGGTCAAGGTTAGCCTCCCACAGAGAGTCAATTGTTCCTACATCCTTCCAATAGCCCTCGAAGCCGTAAGCGAAAAGACGCTCGCCTGCTTCGTGCATAGCAGGGATAACATTCTTGCCGAAGTCGTTTGAGGACTCGGGATTGTTTTCATCATCAATGAGATACTGGCGAAGCTTTGACCAGGTGAACATATAAACACCCATTGAAGCCTTGTTGCTCTTGGGATTCTTGGGCTTCTCCTCAAATGCGGTGATTTTGCCGTCATCATCAACAAACATAAGACCGAAGCGGGAAGCCTAAGTCGGATCGTAGCCATGTCGTTCTGTGTGCCAAGGAGTTGAATCTATCAATTGTCTTCCTAAGCCCGCTTGGCCCTC
>JAZSCI010000306.1:0-7276 GCA_045602865.1 Acutalibacteraceae bacterium | reverse complement strand
AGATGGTATTACAAGCTATGTTGACTATGATATCTCAATAGGCACAAGCTACGAATACTCTCTCACAGCCGTGAAGGAGGGAAAGCTTTCCCGCGAAAGAACAGCTACTGCAAAATATCCCCATGCTCCTGTTAAAGCGGTTGAGTTCAGTGCTGACGGAGAATACAACGATGGCAACATTTTTGTAACTATCAACTGGACTCCTGTTGAATTTGCAGAGCAGTATGAGGTTTACAGAAGAACAGGCGCAAGTACAGAATGGACTCTCATTCACACCGCCTCTGCCGATGAAGCTACCGAGCAATACACATATACCGATACTGATATTGACACAGAGACAAAATACTACTACACCGTTAAGGGTGTTGCTTCCGACAGAGATAGCCTCTATGACACAGAAGGCAAGCTGGCTATCGTTTTAGAGCCCCTTGATCCTGCTACGGGAATTATCGCAACTGAAGAAACCGCTGACGGTGTGACTGTTGCAGTAATCTCCTGGGAAGAGGTTAAGAACGCTCGTTACTACTATGTTTACCGCAAAACTGCGGATACTGACTGGGAGCAGATTGCCCTCCTCATTATGCCCGACAATTACTCCTTCACCGATGATTCTATTATTCAAGGTGTTGAGTACACATACACAATCGGTGTATCCGCTGAGGGCAGAGGCAACACAATCAATCCCACAGGTGTGGATTTCTGTTGGGCGCTTCCCGAAGCTCCTGAAACAACAGAGCCCGAGACTACAGAGCCCGAAACCACAGAGCCTGAGACAACAGAGCCTGAGACCACAGAGCCTGAGACCACAGAGCCTGAGACCACAGAGCCTGAGACCACAGAGCCTGAGACTACAGAGCCTGAGACCACAGAGCCTGATACCACAGAGCCTGATACCACAGAGCCTGATACCACAGAGCCTGATACTACAGAGCCTGAGACTACAGAGCCTGATACCACAGAGCCTGATACCACAGAGCCCGAAACCACAGAGCCTGAGACCACAGAGCCCGAAACCACAGAGCCTGAGACCACAGAGCCTGAAACCACAATCCCCGAAACAACAATTCCTAACGAGGATGAAACAGAGGCATAAGCTCTGAAATTACAACCAAATAAGGGAACTGAAAAAACCTGAGTTTTTTCAGTTCCCTTTTCCTATACAAATATATTAAATTATCGGGGAAATCAAAGCATTTCTTTTCTCAATTCTGCACCGCTTTTATCGGAAAGGTATGCAGGTGGAATATCAAATACAGTTTTGCATCCGCTTGCGCCTTCTTTGTTTAATCTGTATGCGGCACGAGCAAAAGCAACGATCACACAAGAGGTGAACTCGGGATTAGAGTCAAGCTTCAGGCTATACTCAATCACATTGTTGTTTTCAAGATTTCTGCCTGTCCTACCTGTTCTGATTACGAAGCCGCCGTGAGGAATACCCTTATGGTCTCTGTCGAGCTCCTCCTGACTGATGAAATGCACAGTGGTGTCATATTCATCAAAGTAGTTTTTCATTGTGACAATATCCTTTTCGATGCGCTGAAGGTCTGCACCCTCTTTGGCAACCACAAAGCATTCTCTTGTATGCTTCTGTCTTGTGGTAAGCTGTGGCTGTGAGCCGCTTCTCACGGCTTCAAGAGCCTCCTCAACGGGAATAGTGTACTGTCGGGCATCAATAACACCCTCTACTCTTCTTATAGCATCAGAATGTCCCTGACTCACGCCCTTACCCCAGAAGGTATAATCTGCGCCATCCCGGAGAATACAGCTTCCGTAAAGTCTGTTAAGTGAGAACATACCGGGATCCCAACCAACGGAAATTACGCCGATTTTACCACCCTTTTTAGCTGCTGCATCAACATTATCGAAATGTGAGGGAATGTTTTTGTGGGTATCAAAGCTATCTACAACATTGAAATGCTCTGCCATAGCAGGGGTCTGCTCCGGTAAATCCGTAGCACTTCCTCCACACATTATAAGAACATCAATCTCATTCTTATAGGAAAGAACATCATCAGTTCTGTAAACTGCGGCACCCGAAATTGTTTTGACAGTTGAAGGATCGCGCCTTGTAAAAACACAAGTAACCTCCATATCGGGATTCTGTGCCACAGCGCATTCTACGCCCTTAGCAATATTGCCGTATCCGTAAAGTCCAATTTTTATCATACTAATCACTCCCAGGAAAAAATAACAGTCTTTATTCTAATACCATCTTATTTTATAGTCAACCTTTTTTCTGATATTATTCCTCTTTTTTCCTGTTATTTTTTATTTCATAAAGCTTCTCATCAGCCATAGAAATAAGAGCGGAAACATCTCCCGTTTCTTTATTGTAACGGGTATAGCCGATACTCATATGAAGGGTATATTCCTTTCCCTTTTCCTCGCAGGTTTCCGAAAGCCTCCTGTTGATTTCCTCGCAGAGATGCTCAGGAGAAAATCCCCTTATATCATCACAGACAACCACAAATTCATCCCCGCCATATCTGCAGGCATAGTAATTGTTCGTTTCAGAAAGATACCTGATAATATTAGCCGCTGTAAGAATGGCATCATCGCCTTCAACATGTCCGTATTTATCATTAATCCTCTTGAAATAGTCAATATCCATTATAAACAGATAAAAATCTTTTCTTCCGGTTTTAGACTTGATTTTTCCGTCAAGGTAATTAAGAAGCTCTATTTTATTATTAAGCTTTGTAAGGGGGTCAACAGAAATAAGGTTTTCACGGGAGTTTATATAAACCTGCATTGTAGCAAAAGCAATACCCGCAGTTATCATAGGTGAGCCTATGAAAAGAACCTGCAAAAAGCCTGCAAGAACGGGTAACACGCAGAATGCCGCCAGGGATCTGTACTCCTGCTTATGAAGGTAATGCTTTTTGTAGAATGACTTAATGAATATTTTCACGGCTGTGGAAATAAGGTATGCCACACATACAATAAACAGAAGTATATACAACGGACCTCTTGCATACTCTCCGTTTTCATCAATATAGCATATAAATCCTGTCCAGCCTGAGGTTATTATAAGAATAGCAAGAGCAAGTACGGGCATAAGGGACAACATCGCCCCTGCGGCGGTGTTTACAACCGCTGATTCCTGCTTACTCTCTGAATAAAGGAACCACAAATAGGACACTGCAACAGTCAGCAAATGGTAAATTGAGTTTACGGCAAGGGAGATTTCAGGTGAATAATCCCAATAATCCGTATACTCCATAAAACCCCACAATAAATCCGAAGTGCAGAGAAGCAAAGAAGCTGCAACAAAGCAAGCAAACATAATCTGTGAAACACGCTTGTCGGTACCCCGTATAATATTTTTCAGGACAACAAACAATAAAGCCATACACAGAAAATTCATTGTACAGTACAATAAGCCTTCCATATACTCTCTCCTTTCGAATAAATTCTTTATATAAATATAAATTCCGTTCCCGAAGGAAACATATCCGGTGCAACGCACATATCAAAATAAAGGGTTATATCGAAAATCTCAGGAAGATTTACGAGTGTCCTGCACCAGCAGACAAACAGTCTCCACATGTGAAGTAAAAGGAAACATATCAACAGGTTGTACTTTTGATACCTTATAGCCTCTTTTTGTAAGATACAGCACATCCCTTTGCTGGGTTTCGGGATTGCAGGAAATGTATACTATCTTTTCGGGAGCCAGGGTAACTGCGCTTGAAAGGAATTTCACATCACTTCCTGCGCGGGGCGGGTCCATAAAAAGCACATCACAATGCTCCTTATGCTCCTTCATACCAAGCATAAACACCCCTGCATCCTCACACACAAATGTTATATTCTCAATTTCATTTATTTTTGCATTTATTCTCGCATCACGAACGGCATCGGGATTCAGCTCACATCCGATAACCTCACCGGCATATCGGGATGCGGCAATACCAATAGTTCCTATGCCGCAATATGCATCTATAATCCTTTCCTTGCCTGTAAGTGAAGCATATTCGATTGCAGTATTATAAAGCTTCTCTGTCTGCACGGGATTTATCTGATAAAAGGACTTGGGAGAAATTCTGAACCGATACCCACAGAGCAAATCCTCTATATAGCCTTTTCCGTAAAGGACTGTTTCCTTGTCGCCCAGAACCATACTTGTGAATTTATTATTCACATTCTGTACAATGGTGGTTATTTCAGGATGATGCTCAAGAAGTCTGCCTACAAAGGCATTTTTCGAAGGAAATACTGCAGTTCCTGTTACAAGAACCACCATTATTTCGTTTGTGGAAAAACCCCTCTTAACAAGCACGTGCCTTAAAAAGCCTCTGTTGGTACGCTCATCAAAAACTGTAAGCTTGAATTCTCTCACAAGCTTTCTTATTGTGAGAATAATTTCATCTGCCTTTTTGTCTTCTATAAGGCAAGAATCCATTTTTACTATATTATGGGTGCTTGACTGATATACACCGGATATTATTTCTCCGCCCCTCGTTCTGCCGAATGCTGCCTGCACCTTATTCCTATAATGAAAGGGTACATCCATTCCTATTATGGGAGCCACACGGTGAAATTTACCCATAAGCCTTACGACCTTGCTCTGCTTGAAGCGAAGCTGCTCCTCGTAGGTCATATTCATAAGCTGACATCCGCCGCATTTACGCGATACGGGACACAGCCTTGTATTTTTCTTATTCTGCGACATTACTTCTTTGCTTCCTTCTTTGCCAGATCATTTGTGTTCATACTGTCCTTATACACAAAGAAACGGCAGAACAAAAATTCCGATACCATATTAGTCATCATTGTTACAGCAAGAACAAGATATTCCGCAAATTCCCATTGAATGTTTCTTGTGCACAATTCTCCCAGTATAACGGAAATGGGTGTAAATACACAGTAGAAACCAAACACCTTAAGCATAGCTACGGGAATATTGGTAGCAGATTTGAATGTAAATTTACGATTGAAGGTAAAATTCCAGATTACCGAAAGGGAAAGTGCCACAAGATAGCACAAGCCGTATTCGGATGCAAGAAGCTTCTGTAAGCCTTCGGACTGAACATCAAGTCTTGGAACTATAACCTCATTGAGAAGTGTAAAGCTCAGTACCTGAATTATTCCTGCAGAAGCAGAAAAGAGCGCAAATTTTATCGCCTGAATTGCATTTTCCTTACCGGTCATTTTTCCTTCCATTGTCCTCGGCTCCCTTCGAATTACCTTTTTGTACCTTTAAACCATCCCAAAATTTAATTATAAGTTGTCAAGATAAATTATACCATACAATTTTTTTTAAATCAATTGACAGTACACACAAATATGAGCCCCTTCAATTGTCAAAAAAAATTTATGGGGATGTAAAAAAAGCTCAGACCGCATAAAACAATATAAGTCAAGAGGATGTTCCTGCAGAACCGATAAAGGGATGTAAAACTTTTCGTTTTACATCCCTTTCATTACATTGTAACATTTCGCCCAAATTAAACGCCCTCTGTTAACACAGAGGGCGCGGACTGATTATTCAATATTTATGCAATTCCTGTTGCAATTGAAAGGATACCCTTAACATCTGCAAGAGTAATCTCGCCATCACCATCAGTATCGCCAAGAGCAAGCTGACTCTCTGTAGCCTTCATCTGACCACTTGCAATCTTAAGAGCAATTCTTGCATCAAGAGTTTCTGTATCACCGCTACCGTTAAGGTCACCCTTCATTTCATCAGCGATAATAGCCTTTGCTTTTCTCTTGTATGTGTTGTAAAGCCAGAACTGAGGATAGTTTTCCTTGTCGGAAACAACTGTCTTCTGCTTGCCGGAGCCAAGGAGCCACATAACGATATCAAGAGTTGCATTTTTATCATCATAGTTGCTATGCTGAAGATTCTTGATAAACCATGTGTAGTCAGGGAAATCGCAGGTAGATGCATCAACCTTTGAATCCCATGAAAGGTGGTTGTGACCATCCTTGTTCTTCTGATAGTAAACATTATCCCAGTCATCGTGATCCTGGAGATACTTGGAGCAGTTTGCACCTGCGCTGGCATACTTAACATCGATAATTCCATCACTCTGCTCATAATCCATACTGATGGGGATCATCTGACAGTTATAACCAACTACATTACCAAAGTTCATACCCTCTGCCATTGCAGACTCAATGATAGCCTTTGAGTTGTTCTGGATTTCGTGGTAAGCATCAATCTTTGCCTCAAGAGCGGGATCGATAGTCTCACCGAAGATGAATTCCTTACCGATTTCATAGTAATCATCGGGAACAAGTGACCAGAAGCCGGGCATACCTGCAATATAAGGAATGATTGTATCTGTATACATGCGAGGAAGAATACCCTGGAGAGCAAGGTTGATATCACCGAAATACTCGTGAGAAAGTCCCTCTTCACTTGCAATATAGGAGATAACAAATGCAATAAGGTGTGTGGTAAAGCTTGTGTTTGCAGACTGAACAAGGTAGTTTTCAACTGCAAAGATATCAATCTCAACATTGTTTGCTACAACGTTACCTACAAGGCTTGTACCCTTCCATGCGGGAGCAATAAATACAAGATTCTTGATGTAAGAACCACCGTATGTATAGAGATAGCTGAGAACTACGTTTGCGCCGAGGCTATAGCCGATAAGGTTAACCTTCTTTGCGCCTGTGTTACCCTGAACCTCTTCAATATATGTATTGAGCTTGTCAGCAACAGTGATGGGATCCTCACGCCAGTCATAGCTGAAGTTGTAAACATTTTCCTCGCCGTATTCATCAGCATAAGCCTCAGCAAAGGGAGCAAGAGCTTCCTTCTCTGTGTCACTGTACTCGGACATAGGAATAGTCTTCTGATCAAAGCCGATTGTAGCATCCATAGGTGTGCCGTCAAGGTTGTAGCCCATAGGTGCAATATACTTATTTACTGTGGGATAGAAAGAATCCGCAAACATATCGAAATTCTTGTCGCCCACACCATACATTGTCAAAGCCTTTGAGAATGCACCGGCGATATCTGTAGCCATCGCCGTAATGGAATCTTCATCTGTAGGGAATACGGGAGCCTCGTTTTCCTCACCGTAATTCGCATACAACTCCGTTGAAAAGATTCCGTCAACAATAATAAGAGGGATTTCCTTTGCAGCTGATGCAGGAACAACAAATGCAAGGACCGCAATTATTAATGCTAATGTGACAGAAACGATTTTTTTCGTAACCTTCATATTCAGTCCTCCTAATAATAGATAACGATAGCAATATACACTACCATATATACAAATTGATTTTAACACACAATTCAATTAATTGCAATAGTATA
>JAZSCI010000305.1:0-2973 GCA_045602865.1 Acutalibacteraceae bacterium | reverse complement strand
GTATCTGAAATCAGAAAGGGTAGAAAGATTGTCATCCACCTGAAAAACAATGTTTCCGCCTCTGCCGCCATCGCCGCCATCAGGTCCGCCTGCAGCAACATATTTCTCTCTGTGGAATGCCACAGCACCATTACCGCCGTTTCCGGCAATAATTTTGATTTTTGCTTTATCTACAAACATAAATTAACTTCCTTTTGTGTATAATTAAAATATATTATACTATATATTTAAAAAAAGATAAATACTATTTTAGTATTTTTTCGGTGTCAATATACATTTCTTTTCATTTATTTATAATTATTTATGCGTTTTCTGTTTTTGTTTCGGAAAGCTTGTTACCGATATGGTATAAAGGCGAGAGTTTCACTATGAGCCTATTTCAATTATAAAATATTCCTGCTTTTGCCGAACAAATAGCGAACATTTTCTCTGATGATAATTGAAATTAAAGAATATAATTTCCGGGAAAACGGCAAAAAAAATCAAAAAATGCTGTAAAAATGTGTCAAAGTACCGTAAAAGGTACTCTAAAACAAAAGAAAATAGAACATTTGTGTTGACAAATCGTGAAATAATGATATAATGAATTCACAAAAACAAATGTTCGAAGAATGTTCGGAGGTAATCATTATGACATCAGCACAGATTTTATTTCATTTTGTTGAACTTGTTATTGCAATCGTAATCAGCGTGTGCATCTATCATCAGGATAAATTTATCAGATTTGAGCAATTTGCCTGGAGAGTTATAAAGGCTTTTTTCAAGGCTTGTTATTACACAATCAAAGAGAAAAGAGATGCGAAGAAGAAAACAGCAGAAATTATACCGTTGACAACATCTGGATATGATGAGTATCACGATTGTGTAATGCAATCCAATGTAGCATAATTGACTCTTCAGCTTCTATGAAGTATAATTGTCAGGAAAGATAAATATATATATCCGGGCTGGAAAAAACCGGAATATGGCAATAATACTTTTGTGAGGTTTTAATGTGAACAAGACTTTTTTTACTCTTGAAACTGCGGCGGAGCTTTTGCCCCACAGAGCCATAGATGGACACAAGGGCACTTTTGGCAGGGTGTTGCTTGTATGCGGCAGTAGAAATATGTTGGGTTGTTGTGTGCTTGCGGCACACGGCGCCTTGCGCTCAGGTGCAGGTCTTGTAAAACTTGCTTTTCCTGATTGCGGATACGAGAGTATAACCTCTCAGCTTACAGAAACACTTTTTCTTCCGCTTCCCACAGACTCTCAGGGATTTATCCGAAAAGAAGCAATAAGCGAATTGATGAAATCAGTAGCCGAAGCAGATGCTGTTATGGTTGGTTGCGGTTTAGGTGTGACTGAGGATACGAAGGAGCTTATCGGTGAATTGATTCGTAATTGTACTTGCCCCTTGATTATTGATGCGGATGGGATTAATTGCATCGCAGAGAATAAGAGTATCCTTTCAGAGCGTAGGGGAGAGCTTCTTCTTACTCCTCATCCCGGCGAAATGTCACGGCTTACTGGTTTGGATATAGGCTATATTCAGGCTAACAGAGAGCTTATTGCAGAGAATTTTTGCCGTGAGTACAGAGTGAACCTTCTGCTTAAAGGTCGCAATACAGTTATATGTAATTCCGAGAGTACGAAAATGTATGTGAATACAACAGGAAACAACGGGCTTTCCAGGGGTGGCTCGGGGGATTTGCTTTCGGGCATTATTGCAGGACTTACACCCGCTTTAAAGGGCGAGCTTTATAATTCGGCGGCATTGGGTGCTTTTGTGCACGGATTAACCGCAGATATATTAAAGGATGAATATACGGAGTATTGTATGTTACCGTCCGATTGTGCCAAAAATCTTTACAGAGCCTATAGGCGAATACTTGCTTGTAAATGACTATTCGTAGAGCTTTGTCGGGTATTTTGATTGTTTTTACATTTCTTGTTTTTTCTTCTTGTAAATTCAACGATTTATCTGTCAGATCCGCGGATGTTGATTTTTCGGATAATATTAAAGCTCAGGTTTTGTTTAATGACACTCTGTATAATACGGTGCTTTCCTACAAGGATGGATGTTTTCAGATTAATTTTTCTGATGAAAACAGTCTTTTGGGAGGTATGTACATAAGGCTTACTGAGAAGGATTATAAAATTACATATGGTGATATGAGCTTTTCCGGGGCTGCAGAATGTTTTACCGAAAATACAATGGTATCAGTATTATATGATATGATGAAGTCTTATTCGGGAGTTATTTCCTTCAGTGAGTATAATCCGGATAATAAATGCTATACACTCGGAACAACGATAAATAATTCATTCGTTGATATGGAAGCCTATTTTTCTGATGGCGAGGCTTTCCTGTCAATAGAAATAACATAGTCCTGTATCTGCTCAAACAGATACAGGACTGATTCTTTTTTGATATTGGTTTTTTTATAAAAGTGAAGCTGCAGGCTCATCGAGGAAGATCAATACATCAGGATGGTTCTGGAGAACAGAAGCAGGTACCATAGGAGTAACCTCGCCCTTTATCATATCGTGAACTGCCTGAGCCTTCTTGGGACCGGTGGCAATAAGAATAATCTTCTTTGCCGCCATAATCTGATTAACACCCATTGTCAATGCGTAACGGGGCATGGGGTTTTCATCAAAGTAGATTTTGTTCGCTTCAATAGTGCTGTCTGTAAGCTTAACCTTGAATGATCCGTCAGTAAAGCTTTCAGCAGGCTCGTTGAAGCCGATATGAGCATTGTTGCCGATGCCGAGAAGCTGAATGTCGATTCCGCCGGCGTTGTTGATTTCAGCATCATATCTTTTACATTCTGCCTCGGTGTCCTCAGCATTACCGTCAAGGAAATGAACATTCTCTTCAAGAATATCAAGTCCGTTGAAAAGCTGCTGATGCATAAAGGTGTAGTAGCTGTTTTTATCCTCTTTAGGAAGCTGACAGTACTCATCAAGGTTATATGTTTTAACATCCTT
>JAZSCI010000304.1:0-2404 GCA_045602865.1 Acutalibacteraceae bacterium | reverse complement strand
TACAGAGAGATGTCATTGAGAAGAGCTCCGCAGAAGGAGCTTGCAAAAACATCGCCTGTGCCGTGATATACCCCGGGAAGTCTTTCCTGAAAATAATAATGAGGAGCTCTGTCTTGTCCGATACAAGCAGCACCTAACAGATTTTCATCAAAGGAAACTCCCGTAAGAACAACATTCTTTGCTCCCATATCAAGCAGAGCATTGAGAAGCTTTTCTATATATTCCTCTGTCTGCACACCCTCCTCAGGTTCGTAGCCGGTCATAAAACAAGCCTCGGTAATGTTGGGGAGGATAATATCGGCACCCGAGCAAAGCTTTGTCATAGCCTGTGCAAACTTTTGATCAAAAATTGCATACATTTTTCCGTGGTCAGCCATACAAGGATCAGCAATAAAAAGATTATCCTCTCTTTTGAAATCCTTTACAAAATTTTCTACAATTTCAATCTGGTCGAAAGAACCCAGGAAGCCCGAGTATATAGCATCGGGTTTAAGATGTATGGATTTCCAATGGTTGTGTATGTCAGGCATATCAGATGTAAGGTCACGGTAAGTGTAGCCTGTAAAGCCACCGGTATGAGTTGACAAAACAGCCGTAGGCATACATATTGTCTCTGCTCCTGCGGCAGAAATAATAGGAATAGCGACTGTAAGTGAGCACTTCCCGAAGCCCGAAATATCATTTATAGCAATAAGCCTTTTCTGGTCGGTCATAGTAATCGCCTCTTTAAAAAAATATATAGTATTATATCACTTCCATTAATTATTATCAATACGGAAGGGTTAGTTTTTGGGGTGTGGGACAGAATAATAAAGGAGATTATTCTGCGAAAACAGAGGTGTAATTTCCGTAGCTTTGGGAAAGGAAGGTGGAAATATGAATGGCAAGAAAGAGGATGCTTTAAAGGTCGGTGGTGTTCTTATGGCAGTGGGCACGGCAGCCGCTATTGCGGCAGGTGTAAAAAGCCGCACATCAACAAAATCAAAAATGAAGCGGATAATGAAAAAATCTGCTAAAACCATGGACGGAATCCTTGATAATATGCAGTATATGTTCAAGTAAAATTCCTTTTGTGGAAAATATTGAATGTTAAAAAACAGGAGTGGGATAATGCGGATAAAAGCACTTATATCCGTTATTCTTATTGTATCTCTTTTTTCTGTGTTCAGTAGCTGCTCTGATATGGAAAAATCAGGCGAGGGGAGTACCACAACGGAAAGCACCGTTACAGAAATTGCCACAACAGAAAATCTTTATGAAGATCGGTTCCGTGGAAAAGCGTGGGAAGAAAGTACTGTGGAAAATTCTGCTCCCGAGCCTTCGCCGGTAAAAAAGAGCGGCGGGGCGTATAAGAGTATCTACGGAAAAAATACGGGTACAGATAAAACTTATACGGGACTCGAGCCTCTTGAGAAAGTAACTCTGCCCATAGTTGATCCTGAAAATCTCAGGGGCTTGTCAGATACGGCGCATCTTCATAGCTTTGGCGTGTCATCAGGCGGCGTGCCACACGAAATTTCCGTGGAAAACCAGAAGCTTTATGAGAAATATAACGGAAGATGTCTTGATACAAGCGGTGAAAATAAAATTTATCTTACCTTTGATTGTGGCTATGAGAATGGTTGTACGGCGGATATTCTTGATACTCTTAAGGAGAAGAAGGTTAAGGCGGCTTTCTTTGTAACCCTGCCCATAGTAAAAAGCAATCCTGAGCTTATTGCAAGAATGATAAACGAAGGGCATATTGTAGGAAATCATTCAGATACGCACCCGAATTTCAGTACCATTACAAGAACAGAAATGGTAGAGGAAATACAGACACTCGATAATTATCTTCGTGAGCATTTCGGCTATTCCTCACCATTTTTCAGATTTCCTGAGGGCGCGTGTTCGGAAAAGGCACTTGAGCTTGTAGATAGCATAGGTTATTGCTCTGTATTCTGGTCATCTGCCTATGCTGACTGGGATGTAAAAAATCCTAAAGGAAAACAGTACGCCTTTGACACAGTAACATCAAGGCTTCATAATGGTTGTATCCTGCTGCTTCATGCTGTGTCGCAGGATAATGCCGATGCCTTAGGTGATATAATAGATTTTGCCAGGAATAACGGTTACCGTTTCAGTGAACTTTAATTAGTTGATTTCAATAAGTGTATAAATATAAAGGGCTGACAGTTTTAAAACTATCAGCCTGAATTTTATAATGTCTTTTTTATAGTGCTTGTAGAATTAATTCGGTTACAAGAACACCCACACAGGCGAATGCCGCAACCTGAACAAGACTTCTTTCGAGGAAAGCGGCAATCAGAGCAACCACAAAGCCTACGGCGGCGGAAACGGGACTGTCCGTAGCATAAAAAATAGCGGGAATAGTCATTACGCTAAGAACGGTATAGGGTATGTA
>JAZSCI010000303.1:0-8772 GCA_045602865.1 Acutalibacteraceae bacterium | reverse complement strand
GAAAACGATAAAACGCTTTTTTCATACATAAAAAGCAATATAACCCAATATGCCGATACTCTTTACGGAGAGGATGCAGTGGGTGTATTCGGTGAGCCCTGCAAGGTGCTTCCTCTTGTGAATCTGGAAAAATGCGATATTTCGGATTATACATTTTCTGTAGGTGCTGCAGACAGCGAGGGCAACCCCCTTTATGATGATAACGGAGTGCTTGTGGATGCTGATTATTATTTTATAAGCTTTAAAACAAGTGAGCCCGTTAAGGGTAACAAGGCTTCGGAAATTGCCTTCGGCGCAGCTTCTCTTCCCGATGTTTCAGGTGAATTGAAAAATGAGCTTTCCTCAGTTTGCTCCGTAAAGGATGTTAAGGCGGATTTCAGGGAATATGAAATAAGCTTTAAAATAAACAGACTTACGGATGAAATGGAGTATATGGAAATTCAGCGCATTTATGATGTTGAAGCAAAGCTTGAGTTTATAAATGAGCTTGAAATTTTCGGTGAAAAAAATGTAGCACTTGAATACAAGGCTACTGAAAAATTCGATATTTATTATGCAGGAATATCCTTTATTGAAGACAATATCACCATAGAAAAGGGCGATGAGTATTGCCTGAATGTCAGTGCGGTAATTGAGGATGACAGTGAGTATGCGGTTACATTCATTTCCGCTGATGAAAAAATCGCTTCTGTGGATGAAATGGGATATGTGAAAGCTCTTGAGTCTGCGGAAAATCCCGTGGAAATTACGGTAAAGCTTGATTATCTCGGTGAAAGCTTTACTGACAAATGCTTTGTGAATATTCAGTAGGAGGTGCTTTTGTGGATAATATGAATATTAAAGATGAAAGCACCCTGCAGGTGCGCGAGAATCGCGATGGTACAGGGGTAAGATATTACGAAGGTCACAATTATGTAGGTGTCAGGGAAACTGTGGCATACCTTCTCAATGACTGGTCAAACTCCTTTAATATCAACAGCTTTTCCGAAAGATATATATGGGATGTTGTAAATATCGATTTTACCGTAAGTGCGGTTATGAACCTTGTTACCGCCGCCTGGGATATTGTGAACGATACCTTTATATCTGTAATTGTAGACGGCACAAGAACCCGAATAGGTAAGTTCAGACCATATCTTGTGGGAATGCAGCTTCCTCTTACGGTTATGAGTGTGTTTACCTGGCTTCTTCCCTTGTTTTTCGGCACAACGGGAGGAACCTTTCTTCCGAAGCTTATTTATTACTATATATTTGCAATTATAAATGAAACGGCAGGTACCTTTACAAACGTTGCAAAAAGCGGATATATGTCCACTATTACCCCGAATCCCAATGAGCGAATAAGGCTTATTACTCTTGCAGAGCTTCTTACGGGATATATGGGCGAGGACCTGCCCCGATATATTATGGGTGTGCTTATTGACCTTGTGAATAATAAGGTGGTGTCCTGGAAGCTCAGCTCCGTGTTTATGGTAATGGGTGGCGGTACGGCGCTTATTTCCTCTTTGTGTACCTTCTGGTTCTTCCTTCAGTCAAAGGAAAGAGTGCCCCAGTCCATTGAAAAGCCAAGTGTCAAGGAGGGCTTAAGGGCAATTGTTTCCAACTATCCCGTTCTTCTTATGTGTCTGTCGGAATTTCTCGGTAATTTCTCCATAAGCAAGAGCGAAACAAACTATTTCATAGATGTTTTAGGAAGCTACTCTCTGATAACTCTCCTCAATATCCCATCATCTATGAACGGAAGCATAAGCTATGCCTTTGTAGGTCCTCTCAGAAGGCGCTTTTCATCCAAATCTCTGTGGATTTTCAATGATATATATAACAGTGCTTTGTCTATAGGTGTGTTCCTGTTCGGTATGACAAGCAAGAAAACTATGTTCAAGAAAACCGTGCCTATGTGTATTGCCTTCGGTCTTAAGGAATGGTTTGTGAAATGGTCCTGGGGTATTTCAAAGGTTATAAATGCAGACCTCTGGAATGAGGCTATGGATTATTGCGAATGGAAAAACGGCTACAGAATGGAAGCCACAACAGGTGTTGCCAAGGGCTTGATATTGAAGGTGCAAAGCGCGCTTCTCGGCTCTGTTACAAGTCTGATAATGAAGAAAATCGGCTATGTTCAGGGACTTGAAATAGGTGCACAGAATGACAGAACGAAATTCTGGGAATTTGCTTTGTGTACAATTATCCCCACAGTAACGGGAATATTAAGAATTGTACCCAAATTCCTCTGGCCCATATCAAGACAGAAGCGGGAGTGGATGTATGCAGAGCTTTCCGAAAAAAGACAACAAAGTGTAATGGGCTATGCAGAAGCATTGAAAAATGATTAACTGACAAGAAAACGGAACCGTGATTGCTTTCACAGTTCCGTTTTTGCTTTTTTTTACATCCCAAATTAGTCCCATTCTTCGCCTGTAACGGTATCAAGGTTTACGCCCTTTGTGTCGTGGGTTTTCTTTTTAAGGAGAATAAGTCCTGCGATGAAGCCGGGCACAAGAAGGGCGAAGCCGATTATTCCCATATACTGATTGCCGAGAATACCTGCAAGGGGAAGGCTTATAACATAAGAGAAGGCAACGCCGATTGCAACCACGATGAATTCTGCTGACAGAGCAGAGGAGCGAAGATTGGTGGGCGCTGATTCACCAACCATCATAATAATTACATCGTTTACGGAATAGAAGCTACCTATACAAGCTCCGCAAAGGAAGCCTACAAGATAGGTGTTAAGTCCGTATTTTGCTCCCAGCCAGAAGCCGATGAAGGTAACAAGACAGTTGAAGGCTGTGACAAGAGCTGCGGATTTTCTTCCCTTTGAGTCGGAAATAAAGCCCATTATAAGCTGAGCGCAGGAGCATCCGAAGGGGAACATAAACAGAGCATCCGTAACCGCACCTACGCTGACTGCATCCATTACCGCTTCCGAAAAATTACCGAAAAGGCTTTCTGCATAGCCGTAGGAAAGGATAACCTGATAATTTATAGAAGCAATAAAGCCTAAATTAAGGAATGTAGCGGTGATATACAACCAACGGAGCTGCTTGTGCTGCATAGCAAATTTCAGTGCAGTAATAAGACCGCCCTGAGCCTTGCCGAGATTTTTCTCAGCCTTTTCTCTTGCAATTTCCTCGGGAGATTTGCGAAGATGCTCAAGTCGGGAATCAATAAAGGCATCTGTTTCCCTTGCGGTGCATATTGCAATAAAGCTTACAACAAGACCGATAACTGCAGGTATAAAGTAAATTTTGCGCCATTGAGAGGCATCCTCCATAAGCACACGGCGAAGGAGAGGAATAATCATAACGCCCATATTGGCAACAAATTTGATGCAGGAATAAATTCTTGCTCTGTTTTTTTCAGGAGAGGATTCCATAATATATACAACGTGCATATCGTGGGGGATGAAGAACTGAATCATACAAGCACCCATAAAATACAATACTATATTATTGGAAAGGAATATGATGAGCATAGCAAAGCTCATTCCGAAGGTGTTGATAATAAGGAAGGTTTTTCTTCCCAATTTATCTGCAAGCGGTCTGTAAACCAGACCTACCGCCTGAAAGGGGACTACAAGAATCTGTAATACCTCAAGAAGTGCAACGGAGCTTTTGCCGAAATTGGCGAAAAGGTCGTTTGCGATTTCTGTTTTCATCAGGGTGCCTATCTGTGATGCTATTTCATCTGTAGCATAAATAAGAGTGATGATAAAAACAAGGTAAGCAAAATACGTGCTTTTTTTGGGACGCATTTTTTCCTTTTCCCATTTTGCGATTTCCTTTTGTCTGCGCTGAGCCTTCTTTTCTAGTGCTTCAGCAGATAATTCCTTTGTTCTCATAGAGCACCTCCGTGAAATTTTTATGCCCATCCCGGGAAAAATGTAAAAAAAAAGAACCATCGTTCAGATGGTTCGTAGTGTCGGCATCGTCCTATTTTCCCAAGCCGCTTCCAGCTAAGTATCTTCGGCGCAGTTGAGCTTAACTACCGTGTTCGGAATGGGAACGGGTGGACCCTCAACGCCATCAACACCGACTACCGAAGAACTGTTGTCCTTCGCAACGAATGAGATTATATCACATAAAACTGAAAAGTCAATACCTTTTTTCAAATTTTTTAAAATTTTTTTCAAAAAACTTTTTTCGCCGTTTTTAAATCCCCAAAATCCGAAGATTTTTTTCTGCGAAAAATAGATTTTACCTTGCTTTTGCGGGTGTTTTAGGGAATATAAAACAAGCATATTGACTAAAGTTTGTGCAACTTTTTTGATTTATGATGTTGATTGTTGACATAAAATAGTGCATAATTATTATGATTATTAGGTTTTTTATGACAAAACGGATTGCGGAGGTGCTTTTATGGGTAAATATGCTATTACCTATGATATAGGAACTACGGGTGTCAAGACCTGTATTTTCAAGTTAGGAGATACAATCAAGCTTGTTGCGGCAGCATCAGAGGGATATAATCTTTATGTTTTTCCCAACGGCGGTGCAGAGCAGGAGCCTCAGGAGTGGTGGGATGCTATCTGCTCCACCACAAAGAAGGTTCTTGAAAAAAGCGGAATAGATACAAAGGAAATATGCGGTATATCCTTCTGTTCACAGATGCAGGGTATTGTTCTTGTTGACAAGGACTGTAAGCCCGTAAGAAGAGCTATGAGCTATATGGACCAGAGAGCAAGGCAGGAGCTTAAGGAGGGTATTGCCTACGGACCTCAGATTGCAGGTGCTTTTATTCCCAAGCTTCTCAAATCCTTGTCTATTACCGGCGCGGTTGCCGCTTCCGTAAAGGATCCCGTTTGGAAATACAAATGGGTTGAAAAAAACGAGCCCGAAAAATTCAAAAGGGTACATAAATGGCTTGATGTCAAGGAATACTTTATTGCAAGGATGACCGGCGAGTGCTGTATGACTCACGATTCTGCCTTTGCAACTCTTCTTTATGATATCAAGAAAAGAAAATTCAGTCCTGAGATGTGCAAGATGCTGGGTGTTAATATGGCTCATCTTCCTGATATCAAGAAATCAACCGAGAAAATCGGTGACCTTCTTCCTCAGGCAGCCGCAGAGCTCGGTCTTGAGCCCGGCACTGCAGTTTTCGGCGGTGGTGGAGATGCTTCCCTTATCGGTGTAGGCGCAGGCTCAGTAGCCTTGGGAGATACTCACGTATATAGCGGTACATCAGGCTGGGTGTCAACTGTTGTTGATAAGAGTATTGTTGATGCATCTGCTATGATTGCGGCAGTTGTAGGTGCCGAAGAGGGCAGATACAACTATTTCGGTGAGCTTGAGACTGCAGGCAAATGTCTTGAGTGGGTAAAGGATCACCTTGCACTTGATGAAATCGGTATTTATCTTGATAAAAAGAATATTACAGACGGCTACGAAAAGAAGTATACAAGTCTTTATGATTATATGACAGAGGTTTGCTCACATGTTCCTGCAGGCTCGGGCGGTGTTATTTTCACTCCCTGGCTTCACGGTAACCGTTGTCCCTTTGAGGATCCCAATGCAAGGGGAATGTTCTTTAACATAAGCCTTGAAACAGGCAAGAGTGAGCTTATCAGGGCAGTTCTTGAGGGTGTTTGCTATCATCTTCGCTGGTTCCTTGAAACAGAGGAGAAAAAGGTGAAATCCTCGGAGCGTATCCGTTTCGTAGGCGGTGGCGCATTGTCAGGTCTTACCTGCCAGATTCTCGCAGACTGCACAGGTAAGGTTGTTGAAACGGTTGATACTCCTCAGAACGTAGGGGCTATGGGTGCCGCAGTGCTTATTGCGGTAGGTATCGGTCAGTGCAAGTCTATTGAGGATGCCAAGAAGCTTATTCCCGTAAGCAAAACCTTTGTTCCCAATGCAAAGGACAAGGCAGTTTACGACAAGAATTTTGAGGTTTTCAAAAATCTGTACAAGGCAAACAAGAAGAATTTTGCCCAGCTTAATTCCTGATGGGATAATTAAGAGGAAAATAAGGCGGAATAATACGAAAAAAGAATTATTTTGTGTTGAAAAAGGTTGGTTTTTCTGTTACAATAAACATAGCAAATTCCCAAGGAGTGTGAATACATGAATATAGCAATTATAGCACACGATTCAAAAAAAGAGCTTATGACAGAATTTTGTATAGCATATTGCGGAATTCTCAGTAAGCATAGTATTTGTGCTACAGGCACAACAGGCAAGCTTGTTTCCGAGGCAACAGGTCTTCAAATAGAAAGATATCTTTCAGGCTCACAGGGCGGAGCTCAGCAGATCAGCTCACGAATTGCTTGTGATGAGATTGACCTTCTGCTTGTTTTCCGTGACCCGCTTAACCCGAAGCCGGGTGAGCCCAATGATGGAGACCTTCTCAGACTTTGTGATGTTCACAATGTTCCCGTAGCTACCAATATTGCTACGGCTGAGGCGCTTATCCACAGTCTTGAGAACGGTGACCTTGACTGGAGAGATATCGTTAATCCCAAAAACAAATAATTAAAATTGCTTGCGGATGTGTTTTTTCTGTCTGCGACTTGATTTTAAATGTATTTTGGTGTATAAATATCGGGTGTGCACAACTTGTACACCCGATTTTTGTTTGTTTTTAATATGATTATGTAATAAGGAGCATATTATGGCTATTATCAAAGCAATTAAAGGAACAAAGGATGTCCTTCCCTCAGAAAGCTACAAGGTAAGATATATTGAGCAGGCGGCAATCGATACTGCCAAGGCCTACGGCTTTCACGAAATGAGAACACCTGTGTTTGAGTATACGGAGCTTTTTGACCGTTCTGTTGGTGAGACAACTGATGTTGTTCAGAAGGAAATGTACACCTTCAACGATAAGGGGGACCGTTCAATCACTCTGCGCCCCGAGGGTACTGCAGGTGCCGTAAGAGCATTTCTTGAGCATGGTCTTTTCAATGAGCCCCTGCCCCAGAAAATATGCTATCTCACATCCTGCTACCGCTATGAAAAGCCTCAGGCGGGCAGACTCCGTGAATTCCACCAGTTCGGTATAGAGTGCTTCGGCTCTGCTTCTCCTCTTGCAGATGCAGAGGTTATTGCCCTTGCTGACAGTTATCTTGGTTATCTCGGTATAGGTGATGTGACACTTGAGATAAATTCTATCGGCTGCCCCGAGTGCCGCAAGAAGTATTCGGAAGCACTCAAGAGCTATTTCGATGCTGCAAAGGATGAGCTTTGCGAAACCTGTCTTTCAAGACTTGACAGAAATCCTATGAGAATACTTGACTGTAAGAGTCCTGTTTGTTCAGCAATTGCAGAGAAGGCTCCCGTTGTGCTTGACTACATCTGCGATGATTGCAGAGAGCATTTTGAAAAGCTTCAGAGCTTCCTTGATGCGCTTAATATCAGCTATGAAATCAACCCTCAGATTGTAAGAGGTCTTGATTATTATACAAGAACAGTTTTTGAGTTTGTGTCTCATTCCGAGAAAACGAATGGACTTGTTGTTTGCGGAGGCGGTCGTTACGATGGTCTTGTTGAGGAGCTTGGCGGAGCCGCTACTCCGGCTTGCGGACTTGCAATAGGACTTGAAAGACTTCTTATGGTTATGGAAGAAAGCGGAGTTCCCTTCCCTGAAGCACCCAAATGCGACCTTTCCATTGTCAGTGCAGGTGAAGCAGCGCTTCTTAAGGCTGTTGAGTTGTCTGCGGAGCTTCGTTCAGAAGGCTATGCCGTGAATATTGATACCTTTGGCAGATCCATAAAGGCACAAATGAAATTTGCCAATAAAATCGGTGCGGCATACACCATTGTTATCGGTGACAATGAGCTTGAATCAGGTGAGGTTCAGCTTAAGAATATGTCGGATGGTGATTGCACTGCCGTGAAGCTTGAAGGCTTTCTTGAAAGCTTTGAGAGAGCAGTAATGAATAAGGCTTTTGCGGATTTCAATGGAGCCGACTTTGAGAAAATGAC
Source organism: Acutalibacteraceae bacterium (assembly GCA_045602865.1). Taxonomy (GTDB): domain Bacteria; phylum Bacillota; class Clostridia; order Oscillospirales; family Acutalibacteraceae; genus DTU089. The sequence continues at coordinate 847 of JAZSCI010000303.1, read as the reverse complement.
ACAGGTGGATATTAATAATCTGTTGAAATAAGGTGTTACAATGGATGTAATTGATATATCAAGGGACTTACTTAAAACTCCCGAATATCCGGGAGATCCGAAAAATTACGTGGAGCTTGTACAGAGAATCAAGGGGGGAGACTCCTGCAATCTCAGTGCGGTTTATACCTGCCTTCATACGGCTACTCATGTAGATGCACCCCGACATTTTATTGATGACGGGGCTACTATTGATGAATTGCCTCTTGATGTGTTTATAGGTGAGTGCTATGTGGTGGAAGCTCCGCCCGGACCTATTACGGGTGACTATGCCGACAAGAATTTTTATATTGAGGGTTGTGAAAGGCTCCTTATAAAGGGCAACGGACTTGCTCATCTTATGGAGAGCACCGCCTATGATATTGCCCTCTCGGGTATTAAGCTCATAGGAATTGACAACTGTACTATCGGTAAGGGCGAAACTAACCCCAGAGTGCATACGGCTCTCCTTGCAGAGAATATTCCCATTATAGAAGGTCTTGATTTGTCGGATGTGGAGCCGGGAAGATATTTCCTTATGGCGCAGCCTATCAAAATCGGCGGCGTTGAGGCGGCACCCCTCAGGGCAGTGCTTGTGAAGGAGCATATTTTCTGGACAGGAACAATATAATAGTTATTTATAATTGTACAAACAGATTTTTTGAATATTTGTTGACAGTATAAGAGAGGAAAAAATATGAGACTCGATAAATACCTGAAGGTTTCAAGAATTATAAAAAGGCGTACTGTTGCAAACGAGGTTTGCGATGCGAAGCATGTTGAGGTCAACGGAAAGATTGCCAGAGCCTCATACGAGGTTAAGGTGGGC
>JAZSCI010000302.1:0-6572 GCA_045602865.1 Acutalibacteraceae bacterium | reverse complement strand
GCTCTCCCTTTCCGGTGATGTAGCAGGGGATTCACCTGTTACAAAGCCCGTAAAGGTTGTCGGATATGTTGAGAACAAGGCGGGTATCGTTAGTCTTAATGCAAGTGCCGACCTGGTTTATGAAGCTCCTTGTGACAGATGTGCCGAAAATGTAGTGAGAGAGTTTTCTTTCCCTGTATGTCACACACTTGTTACAGAGCTCGAAAATGATGAGAATACAGAATTTCTTCTTATTCCTTCAATGCGCCTGAACCTGGATGAACTTGTTGAGGAGGATGTCAATCTCGCTCTTCCTACAAAGTATCTTTGCAAGGATGATTGCAAGGGGCTTTGTTCAAGTTGCGGCAAAAACCTTAACAACGGCCAATGTGATTGTAAGGCTCCCATCGATCCGAGAATGGAAGCACTCTTACAACTATTGGAAGATGAATAAGTACAAAAAAGCAATTTTTTAAGGAGGATTAACTCATGGCAGTACCTAAGAGAAGAGTTTCCAAAGCAAGACGCGACAAAAGAAGATCCAACGTTTGGAAAATGGAAGCAGCTACACTTGTAAAGTGCACAAAATGTGGCGAGTACAAGAGACCTCACAGACTTTGCACAGCTTGTGGCTACTACAACGGCAAGCAGGTTATCGAGGTTGAATAATCTGTAATTCCAATTAGTTTTCAAAGGGCGGCGAGAAAAATCTCCCCGCCCTGTTGGACTTTATTCTGAGTTCATAAGAAAAGAGGTGTCATAATGTCCGTAACAATCCGTAATGTGCTCGAGGATTCCTATGGCGGTAAAGCCGGACTCCGTTCAGGAGATAAGCTTATTTCCATAAATTCTCACGAGATATATGATGTACTTGATTATCGCTTTTATGTGTGCTCAAAGAAATTATCTGTTGAGTATGAGCGCGATAGTGAGAGATGTGTTGCATCAATACGGAAAAGGAATGAAAATTCTGATATCGGACTTGAGTTTGATACTTATCTTATGGATAAACAGCATTCCTGCAAAAATAAATGCATTTTCTGCTTTGTGGACCAGATGCCGAAGGATATGAGAGACACCCTTTATTTCAAGGATGATGACTCAAGAATGTCTTTCTTTTTCGGTAACTATATTACCCTTACAGGGCTTTCCGAAAGAGAGGCTCAGCGCATTGTGGATATGCATATTTCTCCCGTGAATATTTCTGTTCATACAATGAATCCTCAGTTGAGGGTTGATATGATGAAGAATCCTCACGCCGGGGCTTCGCTTAAATATCTGGACAAGTTCTCAGATAACGGAATAATGATGAATACTCAGCTTGTTCTTTGTCCGGGTATTAATGATGGTGATGAGTTGCGGTATTCTCTTGAGGAATTGTCCAAGCATTCACCCTTTGTGAAAAGCATAGCGGCTGTACCCGTAGGGCTTACGAAATACAGAGAGGGCTTGTATCCCTTGCGACCGTATACAAAGGAAGAGGCAGCGGAGGTTATCGATATAATTGATGAGTTCAATTCTCACTATGCGTATTATAACCAGGGTAAAATTCTTGCCTATGCCTCGGATGAATTTTATCTTATTGCAGAAAGAGCTTTACCCTCGGCAGATTATTACGGTGATTTTTCCCAGCTTGATAACGGAGTAGGAATGTGTGCTCTTCTGAAGGATGAGTTTTTCTCTCAGCTGGAGTATGAGGAAGCAAAATCTGTACGCAGAAAGCTTACAATCGCTACGGGCTATGCGGCGTATGATTTGTTGTGTGAGCTTGGTAAGAGGGCTGAGGAGAAATTTTCAGGTCTTTGTGTGAATGTTGTGAAAATACAGAATGAGTTTTTCGGCTCAACTGTTACTGTCGCAGGCTTGATAACCGGGCAGGACTATAAAAATCAACTAAGCGGTATTGACTTAGGGGATGAGGTCTTGATTCCTCGTGTTTCCCTTCGTAGCGAGGGTGATAAATTTCTTGATGATATTACCTTCGAGGAGCTTTCACAGTTTCTTGGGGTAAAGGTGACTCCGGTTAATAATAACGGAGCAGAATTGTTGAATGCTATTATAAAAAACACCGATAACTAACCGGCGTTGTGGGTGTTTTTCAAAATATTATTTGATTTCTATCCCAGAATAAGAGATGGAGGTGTTCTGTATGGCAAAGCCTGTTGTTGCTATAGTCGGCAGACCAAATGTTGGTAAATCCACACTTTTTAATAAATTGACAGGTACAAAGCTTGCTATTGTTGATGATACACCGGGTGTTACCCGTGACAGATTGTTCGGTGAATGTGAGTGGCTTGGACACAGTATGCTGCTTATTGATACGGGCGGTATTGAGCCTCAGGCGAATGATATTATTCTTTCGCAGATGCGCCGACAGGCTCAGCTTGCTATTGATAGTGCCAATGTTATAATTCTTGTAACCGATATCCGTTCAGGTGTTGTAGCTACAGATGGTGAGGTTGCGGCAATGCTTCGAAAGAGTGGTAAGCCTGTTATCCTTGCTGTTAATAAATGTGATTCTGTGGGCGAGCCGCCTGCAGAGCTTTATGAGTTCTATAACCTTGGTCTTGGTGATCCGTTCCCCGTTTCTTCTGTTCACGGACACGGCACGGGCGACCTTCTTGATGAGGTACTTAAGCATTTACCTGAGGAATATCTTGCCGAGGATAAGGATGAGGATGATTATATCAAGGTTGCCGTTATCGGTAAGCCCAATGTAGGTAAATCCTCTCTTGTTAATAAAATTATCGGTGAGGACAGAATGATTGTGTCCGATATTGCAGGTACAACCCGTGATGCTACAGATAGCTTTGTTGAGAATAAATACGGCAAATTTATGTTTATTGACACTGCGGGACTCAGAAGAAAATCAAAGGTTGAGGAAGCCGTTGAAAGATATAGTGTGCTGAGAACAGATATGGCAGTAGAACGTGCAAACGTCTGTGTTATTATGATTGATGCTCTTGAAGGCTTTACAGAGCAGGACAGCAAGGTTGCGGGCAGAGCTCTGGAAAACGGTAAGGGTTGTATTATTGCCGTTAATAAATGGGATGCGTACGAAAAAGACGGCAAGACAATGGATTCTTACAGAAAGCAGCTTATGAAGGATTTTTCTTTTATGTCCTTTGCTCCTATTATTTTCATTTCTGCCAAAACCGGACAACGCCTGGACAGACTCTATGAGCTTATAAAATTCGTTGATGTACAGAATGCTATGCGTATAAAAACAGGTCAGCTGAACGAAATTCTCGCAGCTGCAACCCTTCGTGTTCAGCCGCCAACGGATAAGGGTAAGCGCCTTAAGATATATTATATTACCCAGGCATCTACAAGACCGCCCACATTTGTGTGTTTTGTAAATAATGCAGAGTTATTCCACTATAGCTATCAGAGGTATATTGAAAATCAGATCAGAGAGGTTTACGGACTTGAAGGAACGCCCGTTCGTTTTGTTATCCGTGAACGCGATGATAAGAGTAAACACTGAGAAAAGAAAAAAACATATTAAAGAAAACAGAGACAAAACGGAATTATCCGTTTTGCCTCTGTTTTTTGTTTGTGTGGCTTTTTCGTGGATTCATCACAAGTATTCCTGAAATCATAATCATAATAAATATGATAAGGTAGAAAAGGATGGGGCAGGAGAACACTCCGTTTTCCTTGGCTTCAATATAGAACAGATAGCCGTATGCATAGATTGCGGCAAATACCATAAATACCGAGCCTGCAATTCCCATCAGCGGTAAAAGAAACCTTTTTATGGGAGAGAGATTTTTTTCTTTTATCATAAACATAATAAATATGGGTATATAGAGCGCGTAAAGTGTTACAACGGGCAGCTCCGAAGAATCAAAGTTGAAATATCCGAACCAGCCATTGGGAGTGAGATTTGCTCCGTAGTAGAAAAGAAGCCATAAAGAAATAATAAAAAGACCGATAACAGCCGAATTTACCGGCATTTGAGTGGCCTTGTCCACACTGCGGAATATTCTCGGAAAAGGACCATAGCCTCTCACTGCCAGAGAAAACATACCGCGTATGGAGCCTAAAAGAAGTCCGTTGAGTGTTCCAAGACAAGATATTGCAACAAACAGATTCAGTACATTACCGAAAACATTACCGAAAACATTGGTGAAAGCTACGGTTGCTCCCTTTGTCTGTAAATCCTGTGCCGTGGCTCCACCCGCAACACCGATATAGTAGATAATATAAACAGTTATTATAATTAATGCACCGCCAACAAGAGCGATTGGCAGATTTCGTTTCGCGTTTTTTAGCTCTGCATTTATGGATGTGGTCATTATCCAGCCCTCATAGGCAAATGCAGCCGCAATAACAGAGCCGAAAAGAGTGGAAAAATCTCCTGAAGCCGTTGAGAAATTCGCTTCCAGTATTGTTATAGGTTCATTACCAATAGTATGAGTCAAGCCGTACACAATCCCGAATACCCCCATAAGAAGCAGGGGAATGAGCTTTATAAAGGTAGCTGAAACCTGGAATTTTCCCGCAATTTTAGAGGAGAGCGAGTTCATAGTGTACACTGCAATAAGAATAAATCCTGCAACACAAAGTGTTTCCGGACCGTTGACAGCACCGCCTTCAGCAAACGGTATTGTGAGCTGCAGGTCAGGATTTACAGAGCACACAAATATAAGAAAATATTTAGCGGAAAGCCAGGCTAAAACAGATGCTTGTGTCGGACCGTAAATAGCAGTAATAAACCATCCTACAAGGTATGCGTATCTGCTTCCTACAGTAGCCTCTGCATAATCGATAACACCGTTTACCTTTTCGTATTTCTGTGCCATAACAGAAAAGGCAAGTATACAGAAAAGCATTACAAGTCCGCCTACAAGCCAGGCGAGTATTCCCATAGGCATATCGCCGTTGGTTTGCTTAAGAATTGACTGTGCTTTAAAGAATACACCGCTTCCGATAACGGTACCTACAACCATACACATTGCCGTAAGTAGGTTGTATTGCTTTTTTAATTCCTTTTCCGTAAAAAACACCTCTTGAACATATTTATTATAATGATCATTAGTAAGTATGTCCAAAAGGTGTTTGTGTATTATATTTATTTGCTGAAATAATGTCTGTCGAGAATTTCTGCGGCGGTAATTACGAATTTTACACAAGGGCGCACCTTGTAGTATTCGGCAGTTCTGGGTGAAGAAACAGGGGATGTGGATTTGCCGAGATTTCCTAAAAGGTCACGGCAAATGTAGGTTGAATGAACACTGTTGAATTCCTTTGCAAGGCTCTGAATGAGCTTGTAATGCTCATCCTTTTTCTCTTTGGTATCAGAATCTGTATAGCCCGAAAGAAGTCCTGCAACCATAAACATACCTGAAACTGCACCACAAACCTCTCGCAAACGTCCCATGCCTCCGCCGAAGGAGGATGAAAGCTTCATAGCTGTTTCTCTGTCTATTCCGCAATCCTCGGCAAATGCTACAAATACTGCCTGACTGCAATTGCAACCGTTTACAAACAATTCGGCTGCCGCTTTTGTGTGGTCTTTAATCATATCTTTCCCTCTTTTGTTAATAATTTGTAGATATTTTATCACAAAATTCTTAATGTTTCCATATTTTCCCCTTAATTGTTGAATAAAAAAAACATATGTGGTAAAATATATCGTAATAATTCAAGCGATAGATAAAATCTGTTGCTGAAATCGGAAGGTAAAGAAAATGAAGTTATCTCTTGTTGTGCCCTGCTATAACGAGGAAGAGTCTGTAGAGGCTTTTTTTAAAGCAACAAAAACGGCTTTTTCAGGTGTTATTGATGACTATGAAATTGTCTTTGTGGATGATGGAAGTAAGGATAATACCCGGAAGAAGCTGAAGGAAATCTATGATGAAAATAAAGATGCTTGCATTCAGGTTTTATCCTTCAGCCGTAATTTTGGCAAGGAAGCAGCAATGTATGCAGGTATGGAAGCCTCGACAGGTGAGCTTGTCTGTATTATTGATGCGGATTTGCAACAGCGCCCTGAAACGGTTATTGAAATGCTTAAGGTGCTTGAGGAAAATGATGATATGGATTGCGTTACGGCTTATCAGGAATCCAGGCGTGAATCAGGCATTATGTCGGGCGTGAAATCCGGCTTTTATAAGCTTATCAACAGAATTGCGGAGGTTGATTTTGTAAACGGCGCTTCCGATTTCAGGCTTATGAGAAGAAATATGGTTGATGCGGTTCTTCGCGTTACCGAAAGACAGAGATTTTCAAAGGGAATATTCAGTTGGGTTGGCTTTAAGACTGCATATATTCCCTATGTCGTAGAGGACAGACAGTTCGGAGAATCCAAGTGGGGCTTCTGGAAGCTTTTAAAATATGCCGTTGACGGAATTGTTTCCTTTTCAACCTTTCCCTTGAAGCTTGCTACAGGTGTTGGTGTTGCTACAGCCCTTGCGGCTCTTGTTTATCTTGTTGGCGTTATAGCCGAAAAGCTTATTCGCGGTATCGATGTTCCCGGTTATGCCACCATTGTTGTGCTTGTGCTCTTCCTTGGTGGAATTCAGCTTTTTGGTCTGGGTATTCTTGGAGAGAAGTCGGATCGTAGCCATGTCGTTCTGTGAGCCAAG
>JAZSCI010000301.1:0-3095 GCA_045602865.1 Acutalibacteraceae bacterium | reverse complement strand
CTTATCGCTCTTGACAGCTGTGACTATTCCAAGTCTACCGAGGATGGTATGACAGAGGAAAAGGTACAATGGGTTATTGACCAGGCAGAGCTTGCAAAGGCAGAGGGCAGATACCCCATCCTTATGATGCACCACAACCTTCTTGACCATTTACCTATGCAGAGACTTCTCAGCCACGATTTCATTATCAGAAATCACCTTACAACTGCAGGTCGCTGGGCAGATGCAGGCATAAAGCTTGTTTTCACCGGTCACGAGCATTGCAGCGATGCTACATCCTACACCTCTGCTGCAGGCAACACAATTACCGACTTTGCAACAACCTCTCTCACAATGTACCCCTTACAGTACAGATTCTTTGAGGTCAGCGAGGAGACTATAAGCTATCGCGCTATGACTGTTGATTCAATTGACACAGATGCACTTGATGCAGCTGTTGACGGCTACTCACAGGAGCAGCTTGATGCTATGAACAACGGACTCAATGCTTTTGCAAAGGAATACCTTAAAAACGGTGTTGAGTACAGACTTGAGCTTGGCTTTACCGATGAAAAGTTAGGTGTTTCAGAGGGCGATATCTACTACGATATCGTAAGAACAGTTATTGACACTCTCAATGACAACCTTAACATTCCTCTCTACGGTGAAGGCAGTGTGGCAGAGCTTGGCGAACAGTACGGCATCACACTTCCCGAAAGCAACTACAAGGATGGCTGGGATTTAGCAACCGAGCTTGTTGCAGCACACTACGCAGGAAGTGAAAACTATCCTCTCAAGGGTACAGAGGTTACTCTCCTTCTCCGTACAGTTTCAATTATTCTCAAGGCAGAGCTTGCTCTTGTTACTGATGAAGACCTTGTAAATGCTGCTTCCGCAGTTCTTGCAGGTACAGGTATGCTTCCCAGATTTGAGGCTATCATTGATTTTGTAGAGGAAAACAACTATGCGGTTACTCCCCTTGAGTATCTCATTCTCGCTATTGCCTCTCCCCTTCTTGATTCCTTTGCCAACGATGATGATGTTGATGACAACAACGGCGAATTAGAGGGCTACGGCGAAGGCGGCGGAATTGTTGATTCCCTTACAAATGCAGGTGACAAGTTCCTTGACATTATCGGCTACATCTTCCAGCTTCTGGAATTCCTGGGTATGGCTTATCCCGGTGCTTTTGTCAGCTGATAAATAAAACTTCATAAAAAAAATCAGGCGGTGTGCTTCTTTCGGAGCACACCGCCATTATTATGTATTTCTTTTTCACTTTAGCGGAATTTCAAATCGGGTATAATCACCCTCAACATTTTCTCCCTTAAGGAAATTTCTTGCCTTGAAAATAACTCTGTTGTCATACACCTCAACATAGTAGCCTATGCCGCAGGCAGTATTACCGAAATTGTTTTCCTTACGGTAGCCGGGCACACTGAGAGAAACAACATTGTTCTCTTCATTGAGCACCTCAAACACCTTGTCACATACTCCGCCGTGAAGGTGGCCTGTAATGAAAAATACATTTCTGTACTTTTCCATAACTGCTCTCACATCATCAGACTGTTCACCCATATCACCTGTTTTCCATACCTCGGGAAGACCGTGGGTATTCTGAAATGCCTGATGGCACATAACAAAGGCGGGCTTTCCCTCAGCAGTAGCAGAGGCAAGCTCTCTGTCAAGGAAATCAATCTGCTCCTGAGTAATATGTGCCTTCTCAAGAACACGCTTTTCTGTTCCGATTACGATAATTTTATAGCCGTTTATTTCATAGGAATAAAAGCTCTTGCCCTTGGTATCTATTTTAAGGTACTCGTTAACCTTTTTCATAATGATTTTCTGGTTACGGCCATACTGAAAACGCACATCGTGATTACCCATTGTCAGGAACATATACGGGAATGCAGTCTGCTTATCAAGCACATTGAAGAAACGCCTGTACTCGGATTTTGTGCCGTATTCCGTAATATCACCTGCAATAAGGAAGGCATCAAAGCCCTTTACGCTGTTCTTTGCATCCTTGAAGCAATTTTCAAGGTTAAGAGAGCATTCTTCCTTGTTAATAAGGTGAGTGTCCGCAATACAAACCATAGAAAGCCTGATATTGTCCTCATCCTCGAATTTTACGGGATGCTCCGCAGAAACCTCGTAAACAGTATCATATTTCGGTGACAAAGCCTTAAGCTGCGCCACATATTTTGTAATGAAAACATCCATTCCCATATCTATTTCTCCTTACCCTGACTTTAATCGCAATAACATTGCAAATATTATAAAATAAATCCCTCTGTATGTCAAATCCCACAAAAAAATTATACTGAAAAGGAGAATATGTATGAAAACAAAATGCTTTAAACTTATGTCCCTTCTTATGACATTTGTAATGCTCGTAAGTATTACATCTGTTGCAGCCTCTGCGGCAGTGGTTGATTACACAATCACCAACCCTTACGAATCTGTTACAGCTCTTTTGGGGGATATGGAAAACCACTACAAAACAAACCTTCATTCTCATTCAACCTACAGTGATGCAAATTACGATATGGTTACAATGATCAATGAATTCTACGATCAGGATTACGACATTCTTGCCTTCTCCGACCACGGTGTTATCGGCAGAGAATGGGATGAGGAGCCTACTCTCATTGACCTTTACAAGTATCAGCTTATTCTCGGTAATCCTCAGAAGCATCTCACCACCGAGGAATATCATGCAGTTCTTGGCGGTACTTATGTTACAGAGGCAAACAGACGTACAAAAGCCCGCGGTATGCAGTGTGTTACAGGTGCTATCGAAGCAAATATGCTTGTTCTTGCTAAAAACCACGTAAACGGCTACTTCACAGAGTCCTGCGAGGGTTATCTTGGTGATGAGAACAACTTCGAAGAGGTTGTTAAGAGAATTCACGAGGATGGCGGTGTTTCCCACATCAACCACCCCGGTGACTGGCTCCACAGTGCAGGCGATGCTGATATTGCACGTGATCCCAAAAATGTAGCAATCTTTGCTGACATTATCAAGAAGTATGATTCCTGTCTCGGTATTGAGGCTTTCAATGCTTTCGACAGACCTACAAGAAATGACCGTATTCTCTGGGATGAGCTTCTTA
>JAZSCI010000300.1:0-2680 GCA_045602865.1 Acutalibacteraceae bacterium | reverse complement strand
GGTCAGAGCGTAAAGAAAACACTCCATTTCCGAGAATATCATCCTTTGAAACTGTTTTAAACTCATTTTCGTGAAATGCGTAAGCTTTGAAATCTGAAATTTCCTTGTTGATAATTGACATAGTAATACTCTTTTCTGATTTGCTATGCCTTCCAGAGGCTGTGTAGGTTACAAAAGGCATAAACTGAGTTAACCTTGTCATCTTTGGTTAATGAGAAAGAAACCTTAGGAGGCATATCGGGCGTTAATTTTTTAAATTGGAAGCCATTTTCTGTTTCGATACACACCCAATCAATATAGTGACCGGAGGTCATGGGATGTTCTGTTTCTCCAACGGAAACAGTAACCGTTTCACCCTCAATATGATAAACCGGTATGTGCTTTTCCTTTGCTCCTTCGCTTGTGCCGGCAGTTATCTTCTGCATATTTTCACCACAGCACTTTACAGGAACACCCCGGTCTTTTATCTTTGCAATAATATTTCCGCAATGATTACAAATGAAAAATTGAACTGTCAAAATTTGTTCCTCCTTTCTGATAAAAGTATTCCCGAAAAAAGAATAAATAAACACACAAAAATCAGGTTATACTTTGAACAGATTGGAAGTGAACGATATGGAAAATATTTTTCATAAGCCTTATATAAAAGGCTTTATACCTTATGGTCTTGCGGCTTTTCTGGTAGGCTTGGTAGGAGGCTTTACTTCCTTATTCAGTCCTGCATTTGTAGAAGAATTGAATCTTCCCTATAACAACACAACATGGACTGCACTTGCTATGGCAATGTCAACCGCCGCTTTTGCCCCTGTTCTGGGTAAATTGGGAGACCTGATAGGAAGAAGAATAACTTTATTAATCGGTATATTGGTTTTTACAATAGGAAGTGTTCTCACAGCAATAGCACCGACTATGATTTTTATGCTTGTAGCACGATTTATAGTCGGTATCGGAACGGCAGCTATTGCACCGGTTGTGTTGTCTTATATTCTCACAGAGTTTCCGCCGGATGAAATTGCAAAAGGCTTTGCTCTTTATATGTTTATTTCCAGCATTTCGGTAATTTTTGGTCCGACTGGCGGCGGGTTGATTATTGAATACTCCGGTTGGCGCTCAATGATATGGGTATGTGTTGTGCTTTCCGTAATCACATTATTTCTTTGCCTTGTTACCGGTGATAAAAAACCGTCTGCAAGAAAAGAAATCAGGAATTTTGACAGTGCAGGTGCTGTATTTGTACTGATTTTCTTTAGTCTGCTTCTTTGCGTTCCCTCCTTCGGTCAGAATTTCGGTTGGCAATCGAAGCTTTTTTTCGGAATTCTTGTTGCAAGTGTTATCTCGGGTGTAGGACTGTATATAGCAGAAAAGAAGGCATTAAATCCTATTTTACAATGGGGGTTTATGAAGAGAAAAGCGTTCATTCTTTCTGTGTTAGCGCTTTTCCTCACTCAGGGACTTATGCAGGCGAATATGACTAATATTATAGTGTTTGTTAATTATACTCAGCCGCAAAACTCTGTTATATCGGGATATGCAATTTCCATTATGTATATAGGAATGTCCTTGGGAGCATTAATTATCGGACCGCTTGCAGACCGTTATGAGCCTAAGAAGGTGCTTGCAGGTTCGCTTACTCTTACGGCAATAGGCTGTGCGGTTATGCTTCTGTTTTCTGCCAATACCTCTGTGCTTTTGCTTGCTGCTTCATTGGGTATACTCGGCTTCGGACTTGGAGGAAACGGCACAATATTTATGAAGGTTGTTCTTTCGGGTGTCCCTGCTGACGGTTCCGGAGTAGGAACGGGAACATACGGACTTTTCCGTGATCTTGCGGCACCCTTTGGAGTTGCGGTGTTTGTACCGCTGTTTACTAACAGAGCGGCAAATCTTATTGGTACAGGTGTAGCTGAAATTAATGCTGCCATAGCTTCAATAAAGCTGCTTGCCGTTGTTGAAATTGTGTGCGTTGTCATCGGAATAATTACCGTATGTTTTCTGCCAAAAATTTATACAGATAGAAAGGGAGCAAAAGTATGAAGCTAAAAGATAAAGTTGTTTTAATTACAGCGTCAACCAGAGGTATAGGCTTAGCCTGTGTTAAAGAATGTGCCAAAGAGGGTGCCGTGGTCTATATGGCGGCAAGAAATCCTGAGCTTGCCCAATCAGAAGCAGATAAGCTTATTTCTCAGGGCTATAATGTAAAATGCGTTTATAACGATGCAAGTAAGCCCGAATCCTTTATAACAATGATAGAAGATGTAATAAAGGAATCAGGGCGCATTGATGTGCTTGTAAATAATTTCGGCACTTCTAAACCCGGTCAGGATCTGGATTTTTCAAGTACCGATACAGATGTTTTTCTTGATACTGTTACTATTAATCTTCGGAGTGTGTTTGCCGGCAGTAAAGAAGCAGTTAAATATATGGCAAAGCAAGGCGGCGGAAGCATTATAAATATTTCATCGGTTGGCGGTCTTGTGCCTGATATTTCCCAGGTAGCATACGGAACAAGTAAAGCGGCAATCAATTATCTTACTAAATTGATTGCAGTTCACGAAGCAAAAAACAATATTCGTTGTAATGCAGTTCTTCCGGGAATGACCGCAACAGAGGCTGTAGAGAAAAATCTGTCGGGAGAATTCAGAAATGTGTTCCTTCGGCATATTCCTTTAAGAAGGATGGG
>JAZSCI010000299.1:0-1525 GCA_045602865.1 Acutalibacteraceae bacterium | reverse complement strand
ATCGTTCAACTTCCATTATTCTTGATGCAGCTAATGCGGTTATAAGGAACAACAGAGGCAGAAAAGGTAAACACCTCTGGACTGAGAAGGAGGGCGGAGAAAAGATTGTTGTTCGTACTCTTAACGATGAGAGAGATGAGGGCAGATATGTTGCCGATGAGATTTTAAATGCCGTTGCAGCAGGAAGAAAATATTCGGATTTTGCTATTCTTTACAGAACAAATGCTCAGTCCAGCAGCATTGAAAGAGCTTTGGTATATAATGGTATTTCCTATAAGGTTATAGGAGGTCACCGTTTCTATGACCGTAAAGAGGTTAAGGATATACTTGCATATTTATCTGTTATAGTTAACCCTTCTGATACTGTAAGAATGAAGCGTATTATTAACGAGCCTAAAAGGGGTATTGGTGAAACAATGATTAACAATGCCTCATCTATTGCAGATGGTCTCGGGATAAGCTTTTATGAGGTTATTTCCAACGCAGAGCAGTATCCTATGCTTTCGAGGGGTGCTTCAAAGCTTAAGGGCTTTGTAAAGCTTCTTAAGGATTTATCCGAATCTCTTGAAACAAAGTCTGTGCAGGAGTTTTATACTGATCTACTTAATGAAACCGGCTATATGGAATTTCTCGAGCAGGATAAGGAAACGGCAGAGGAGCGTAAAGCAAACGTTATGGAAATCCTTGCCAATATTGTCCGTTACACCGAGGAAAACGAGGGCGGTACTTTAACCGGCTTCCTTGAAGAGGTTGCTTTGCTTTCGGATATAGATAATTACAATTCCGATGCAGAAACATCTGTTATGATGACCTTGCATTCAGCAAAAGGTCTTGAATTCCCTGTTGTATTTATTGTCGGTATGGAAGAAGGTCTTTTCCCTGGTAACCAGGTAATGTATGATCCTTCAGAACTTGAGGAAGAACGCCGTTTGTGCTATGTGGGTATCACACGTGCCAAGGAAAAGCTTTATATTACAAATGCCAAATCAAGAATGGTTTTTGGTAATACAACGTACTCACGCGCATCCCGATTCCTTGCTGAAATTCCCGAGGAGCTTACAAATGTCATAATGCCACAACAGAATTCATCGTATGGTAGTTATTCAACCGTTTATTCAGGTCGTAGCTCATCCTCATCATACAATAGTTATAACTCTAATTACCGTGAAAGCTCATATAGCGATTCGGACTATATCGGAGGAACCCGTAACACATCGGCTCAGGATATGCAGAAGGCGAGAGGGTATTCGGGTGCTTCCTCACAAGGTAAGCCCGCTTCTGCGGTGCAGTATAGTGTGGGTAACAGAGTTAAACACAAAACATTTGGCGAGGGTATCATTCTCAGTTGTAAAAGTGTTGGTGGTGATACGGTTCTTGAAGTTGCGTTTGATAATGTAGGCACAAAAAAGCTTATGGCAAAATTTGCTAGGCTTGAAATATTATAACTGTTTCAATATTAAAACGTAAAAGGTCGCTATTGTCTTTGGACAATGCGACCTTTTGTGTCAGAAAAAATCCACAAATT
>JAZSCI010000298.1:0-2015 GCA_045602865.1 Acutalibacteraceae bacterium | reverse complement strand
CCTCATATATTGAGAGAGTTACCGTAGATACAATTCCCCACATTAAGGCGGCTAAAAAAGCCATAAAGAAAGCATTTCAGAATCAGCTGGACGGCAAGGGATTTTCGCTTGTAGAAGTGGTATCTACCTGTCCTACAAACTGGGGCATGAGCCCAACAGAGTCCTTTGACTGGATGAGAGAAAATATGCTTCCTCACTATCCCTTGGGCGTATACAAGGATATTGATGCAAAGGAGGAAAAATAAAATGACTTTTGAAACAATATTTGCCGGCTTCGGCGGTCAGGGCATTCTCTTTGCCGGTAAAGCAATAGCTTATGCCGGTATGATTGAAGACAAGAATGTATCTCATCTTCCCTCTTACGGACCCGAAATGCGCGGAGGTACCTGTAACTGTCATGTTATAGTATCCGACGAACCCGTTGCATCACCCATCATCGTAGAACCTACAGCTCTCATTGCAATGAATGCGCCCTCCTTTGACAAGTTTGAAAATCAACTTGTCCCGGGTGGAAAAGCAATACTTGACAGCACTCTCATATCCAGAGAAGCACAAAGGGATGACATTGACGTATACAAGGTTCCTGCTACAGATATGGCAAATAAGATGGGTCTTCCTAAGCTTGCTAACATGATTCTTGTGGGTAAGCTCGTAAAAGAGACAGGAATGTTTACTCTTGATGAACTTAAGACAGCAATTGCCAAGCTTGTACCCGCATCCAAGCCTGAGCTTCTTGAAAATAACATTAAAACTATCGAAGCAGGCTATAACTACGAAGGATAATTCATTATATTTAAAAAAAGGTTGTCTCTTTGAGCAATTCGATGTATAAAATACAATTTTGTACGGGCGGATGACTATATCCGCCCATTTTTTTAGAGGGCGATATCTAAATCGCCCTCTAAAAATTTAAAAGAATTTATACAAGAATTCTGTTTGTTGAGACAGCCAGTTATATTTACTAACAATTACTTTCATCACAGAAGAACGTAATCGTCCTTTCTGCGGGTCTTTTTGCTTATTATATCTCTTATGGTTATGTTGTCAAGATAATTCTCAATTACCTCCTTGAGTCCCTGCCATATGTACAGAGTGTCGCACTTATCTGCTCTTTCACAATAATTTTCGTCACTATCAAGGCAAGCTACAGGTGCAAGCCTTCCCTCCGTAACGCGAAGAATATCACCTACCGTATACTCTGACGGATTTTTGGAAAGCTTATATCCACCCTGAAATCCTCTTCCGGCTATTAGATATCCCGCACTGTTAAGAGACGGTATAATCTGCTCCAAATATTTTTTTGATATCCCCTGTCTCTCGGCAATATCCTTGAGTGACACAAATTGTTCACTGCCGTTTTCAGCAAGGTCAACGATTACCCTCAAGGCATAACGACCTTTTGTAGAAATTTTCATCCAAAATCATCCTCTCACAATTTAAATGGTTTTAAAATAATTAATTTTTTTCAAATGGCAAAAGCATATAATACGTTGTCTTTATATCCTAATAATACCATATATTTTGTAGGATTTCAAGTAAAATTTGTAAAACAGCAAAAAAAATACACACAACAAGCTGTGGGGATTTCAATAACCTAAAAAGGATTAATTATTTGATGATTGAGGATACAACACCTGAACCAACTGTTCTACCACCCTCACGGATAGCGAATCTCAAGCCTTCTTCGATAGCGATAGGAGTGATGAGCTCAACTTCCATTGTTACGTTATCGCCGGGCATGCACATTTCTGTGCCTTCGGGAAGCTTAATAACGCCTGTAACGTCTGTTGTTCTGAAGAAGAACTGAGGTCTGTAGTTGTTGAAGAAAGGTGTATGTCTACCACCTTCATCCTTAGTAAGAACGTAAACTTCGCCCTTGAACTGTGTGTGAGGGTTGATTGAACCGATCTTAGCAAGAACCTGTCCTCTTTCGATTTCGTTTCTCTGAACACCTCTTAAGAGTGCACCAACGTTATCACCAGCCTGAGCTTCGTCAAGAAGCTTTCTGAACATTT
>JAZSCI010000297.1:0-3211 GCA_045602865.1 Acutalibacteraceae bacterium | reverse complement strand
CAGCAGTTCTTCTGCAAGAACTGCAAGTGCTCCTACCACAAAAAACACAAGCAGTACAGCAAGCTCGGGTAATGATTTCCTTTCACAGGTAAGGCAAAATGCTATTGAAAACTCACCGGAAAATGTTATGCGAAGAAAGGCTGAGGCGAAGGCTCAGGCGGAGGCAGAGAAGCGTTCTGCGCAAAGAAAAGCAGCAGAAAATGAAGTTTTAAAGTTGGCGAGAAATGTAAAGGATGAGGTTTTGCATTATTCTCCTTATTATTGTCATACAAACGAAAGAGGTCAACATGAGTGTACCGGTGAAATTGTTCTTGAAGGTGAATGGGAACGTAAATATGACCGAGGAACAACCAGCTACATTTTCCATGGCGTTAAAGCCTATGTTACTTGGTACGGAACACCCCGTATGAACAAAAATGAAATTCCTCAAATGAATAAAGCTTATGTGGCTCAGGACAGTTGGAGAAGCAAAGTTGACTCATGGCGAAATGTTATTGAACGAAATAATCTTATTTCGCCGATGTTTTTCCCTGATTTCAATTTTTCGTATAAGGGTTTTTGGAATCAAAAAAAAGTTTATACAGTAAAAGGAGAGACTACAGGTGAAAAAATGTTTTTGAGGAAGCTTACGGACGCTTTTGGTGCAGGAGTATCTATTTATCCATGTGATGCTGAAATAAAAGAAGATGAAAGGTCGGATTGGGACTTTGACTGCGAATGGTATTCATACAATGCAATTATCCTGACAAAAAAATACAAATTCAAATTTGTTTTCTGATTAAAGCACCTTTCTTCACAACATAAGACACAATTCGAATCTTATCAAATATCAATCAACAAGTCATTCCATAGTGAATGGCTTGTTTTCTTATATTTCTTGCGCCCTATCTTACGACTAAATATGTGAAAAGATAGTAAACAGCACACAGTTTTTGTTTACTTATAAATTTCTTTGTGGTACAATACTATGATATATAATAGGGATAATTTGAGGATTATCCGGACAGGAATTAAAATATGAAAAATCTTAATAAGCTTGCTTCTGAATGTGAAGCAGAGCTTCGCTCCATCGGTATAGAGGTGGGTAAGGTCAGTAAATGGACAGTGGACACCCGTGCCAAAAGCAGATGGGGCTTATGTAGATATGATACCAACGGTGCTTTTGAAATAAAAATTTCGGCAATGCTTCTGCAGGATGATGTGGATGATATTGCCGCAAAGGATACTATAATTCACGAGCTTCTTCATACTGTGAAGGGCTGTGTCGGGCACAAGGGCAAGTGGAAGGAATATGCAGATAAGGTCAACAGTCATTTTCCTCAGTACCACATAAAAAGAACAACGGCTTATGAGGAGAAGGGGCTTGAGCAGATTGACAGGAAGCGTACAAATCGCTACTGTGTTAAATGCACCGCTTGCGGACAGGAATATTTCCGTGAAACCCGTAGTAGTATAATTACCAATCCCGGAAGATACCGCTGCGGTGTATGTAAGGGTAATCTGGTAAGGATAAAGTAGTAGCTTATAAAGAACCGAAAAAGGTGCAGACAGTTCTGAAAAAGGAGGTTTTGTTATGGATGAATTTAAGTTAGTTGCTCCCTATGAGCCCACCGGTGATCAGCCGGAGGCTATTGAGCAGCTTGTGGACGGTGTGAACAGGGGCTACAAGGAGCAGACACTTCTCGGTGTAACGGGCTCGGGCAAAACCTTCACAATGGCTAATGTTATTGCAAAGCTTAACAGACCGACACTTGTTCTTGCTCATAACAAGACTCTTGCGGCACAGCTTTGCTCGGAGTTTAAAGAGTTCTTCCCCGAAAATGCGGTTGAATATTTTGTGTCATACTATGACTATTATCAGCCGGAGGCGTATATTCCCGTAAGTGATACCTACATTGAAAAGGATAGCGCTATCAATGATGAGATTGATAAGCTCCGACATTCTGCTACCTCTGCTCTTGCAGAGAGAAGGGATGTTATTATAGTTGCCAGCGTTTCTTGTATATACACTCTCGGTAATCCTATTGATTACAAAAATATGGTGATTTCCCTGAGAACGGGAAACACCCTTGACAGAGATGAGCTTATAGCAAGGCTTGTGGAAATTCAGTACGAGCGAAATGATATAAGCTTCACAAGAAACAGATTCCGTGTAAAGGGCGATACAGTGGAAATCTTCCCTGTATATTCCTCGGAAAATGCCTACCGAATCGAGTTTTTCGGTGATGAAATAGAAAGAATATCCGAAATCAACCCTCTTACAAACGAGGTGAAGTGTGTTCTTTCCCATGTGGCTATATATCCTGCTTCCCACTATGTTGTGGAGGCGGATAAGCTGGAGGAAGCATTGGACAGAATATACGAGGAAATGGAAAGCCGCCGTGATGAATTTGTTTCCTGCGGAAAGCTTCTTGAGGCACAGCGCATAGAGGAAAGAACAAAGCACGATATCGAAATGCTTCGTGAAACGGGCTTCTGTAAGGGTATAGAAAACTATTCCCGTATAATGTCGGGAAGAGCCCCCGGTGAAGCACCATATACTCTTCTTGATTATTTCCCTGAGGATTTTGTTCTGTTTGTGGATGAATCCCATGTTACTCTGCCTCAGGTAAGGGGAATGTACGGGGGAGACCGCTCCCGAAAGGAAAGCCTCATAGAATACGGCTTCCGACTTCCCTCCGCCATAGACAACAGACCTCTGACCTTTGATGAGTTTTACGGAAAAACAAATCAGAAAATCTTTGTAAGTGCTACACCCGGAGATTTCGAGAAGGAAAAGAGTGTGCAGATTGCGGAGCAGGTTATCAGACCTACGGGACTTTTAGATCCTGAAATCAGCGTAAGACCTACCGAGGGACAGATTGAAGACCTTATTTCAGAAATCAATATCAGAGTTGAAAAGAAGGAGAGAGTTCTTGTAACAACTCTTACCCGGAAGATGGCAGAGGATCTTACGGATTTCCTGACAAATTACGGAATAAAGGTGCGATATATGCACTTCGATGTTGATACCATTGAACGAATGGAGCTTATTCGCGATTTGCGATTAGGTGAGTTCGATGTGCTTGTAGGAATTAACCTTTTAAGAGAGGGTCTTGATATTCCTGAGGTTTCTCTCGTTGCAATCCTTGATGCGGATAAAGAAGGATTTCTTCGTAGTGAAACCTCACTTATTCAGACCATAGGTCGTGCCGCCCGAAATGCAGACGGT